>PGYV01000018.1 GCA_002839855.1 Candidatus Goldiibacteriota bacterium HGW-Goldbacteria-1 | reverse complement strand
TCGTCTTGCCGTGGTCAACGTGTCCTATCGTTCCCACGTTTACGTGCGGTTTCGTCCTGTCAAATTTTTCTTTTGCCATCGATTATTGCCTCCCTTTATGATCTTTTGCCTGTGAATTTAGCAACAATTGTTTCTTTTATGTTATTAGGAACCGGGTCATATTTGCTGAACTGCATGGTATACATGGCCCTTCCCTGGCTAAGCGACCTTAAGTCCGTAGCGTATCCAAACATATCTGCAAGCGGTACAAACGCCCTTATGTGCTGGGCTTTTGCCCTTTTTTCCATTCTGTCAATTCTTCCGCGGCGGGAACTAAGGTTTCCAATTATGTCTCCCATGAAATCTTCCGGGGTTACAACTTCAACATCCATTATAGGTTCAAGAACCTGAGGATTTGCAGCTTTAAAAGCTTCTTTAAACGCCATAGATCCTGCTATTTTATAAGCCATTTCTGAAGAGTCAACATCGTGATAAGAACCGTCATGAAGAGTCACTTTAATATCCATTACAGGATAACCAGCGATAACGCCGTTGGCCGCAGCTTCCTGAATGCCTTTATCAACAGCCGGTATGAATTCTCTTGGAATTACGCCGCCGACTATTTTGTTTACAAATTCATATCCGCCGCCCTTTGGAAGCGGTTCAAGATCTATCCAGACGTGTCCATACTGTCCGCGTCCGCCTGTCTGCCTTATATACTTTCCTTCAATATCTTTGGCAGAACCGGCAATTGTTTCCCTGTATGATACTTCAGGTTTTCCAACGTTACATTCAACTTTGAATTCCCTTCTCATACGGTCAACAATAATTTCAAGGTGAAGCTCGCCCATACCTGAAATAATTGTCTGGGATGTTTCTTCATCTGTCCTTACCCTGAATGTCGGGTCTTCTTCAGCAAGTTTATTAAGCGCAATACCCATTCTTTCCTGGTCTGCTTTCGTTTTTGGTTCAACAGCGATAAAGATAACAGGTTCCGGGAATTCCATTTTTTCAAGGATTATCGGGTTGTTCTCATCGCAAAGCGTTTCGCCCGTAAACGTATCTTTAAAACCAATTCCGGCAACAATGTCGCCTGTACATGCTTCTTTAATTTCTTCCCTTGTGTTTGCGTGCATTCTGATAATACGGCCCAACCTTTCGGTTTTGCCTTTTACAGAGTTATATACGTACGAACCGGACTGAATTGAACCGGCATAAATTCTGAAATATGTAAGCCTTCCCACAAAAGGATCTGACATAATCTTAAACGCCAGTGCCGTGAACTTTTCTGTGTCAGATGCCACCCTTTCTATTTCCCTTACTTCGCCTTCAGGCGCGTTGGGATCAAACCCTTTAACAGGAGGAAGGTCAAGCGGACAAGGAAGATACGCAAGCACGCCGTCAAGAAGCGGCTGAACGCCTTTATTTTTAAAAGCGGTTCCGCAGAATGCCGGGAATATTTTAAGAGCTAACGTTCCCACGCGAATGGCTTTTCTTATTGCGTCTTCTGATACTTCTTTGCCTTCAAGAAACGCTTCCATTATTTTTTCATCATAATCAGAAGCGGCTTCCATAAGTTTTTCCCTGTAAGCTTTCGCTTCATCAAGAAGTTCCGCAGGTATTTCCCTTTCTTCAAACTGGGCGCCAAGTGTTTCAGCAAGCCAGATTATAGCTTTCATCTTTACAAGGTCAATTACGCCTTCAAATTTATCTTCCGCGCCTATTGGTATCTGCATGGCAACGGGTTTAGCGCCAAGCTTTTCTATAACACTTTCAAGGCACATCTTAAAATCAGCGCCTATCCTGTCCATTTTATTAAAAAATATCATCCTGGGAACATCATATTTATCAGCCTGGCGCCATACCGTTTCTGACTGCGGTTCAACACCGTTTACAGAGTCAAATACGCATACAGCCCCGTCAAGTACCCTTAATGACCTTTCAACTTCAACCGTAAAATCAACGTGTCCCGGTGTGTCGATAAGGTTAATCCTGTAATCTTTCCAGAAGCATGTGGTAGCGGCAGAAGTTATTGTTATGCCTCTTTCCTGTTCCTGCTCCATCCAGTCCATTGTTGCGGCGCCTTCGTGCACTTCGCCGATTTTATGGGTTTTACCCGTATAATAAAGAACGCGCTCTGAAAGTGTTGTTTTTCCTGCGTCTATGTGGGCCATTATGCCTATGTTCCTTAACTTGTCTAACGGGAATTCCCTTGCCATTGTTATCTCCTGATATTTTATTCGTTGTTATTACTCAATTGAAAAACTGTCTGCTACC
Organism: Candidatus Goldiibacteriota bacterium HGW-Goldbacteria-1; assembly: GCA_002839855.1. Classification (NCBI taxonomy): domain Bacteria; phylum Candidatus Goldiibacteriota; species Candidatus Goldiibacteriota bacterium HGW-Goldbacteria-1. Next base: position 13,060 of record PGYV01000018.1, on the reverse strand, counting down.
ACCTGTAATGGGCAAATGCCTTATTTGCTTCTGCCATTTTATGCGTATCATCTTTTTTCTTCATTGCTCCGCCCTGGTTCTGCTCTGCTGCCAGTAATTCAAGCGCAAGCCTTTCAACCATTGACTTTTCCTTGCGGTCACGCGTGGCGTTAATAAGCCATCTGATGGCAAGCGACTGCCTGCGGTCTACGTTAACTTCTACAGGTATCTGATAGTTTGCGCCGCCGATCCTTCTTGATTTAAGTTCCATTAGGGGCTTGATGTTTTCTATGGCAGTTTTGAAAACTTCCATGGAATTCTTTCCCTTTTTATCAATGTATTCAAGCGCTCCATAAACAATTGATTCTGCCGCGCTTTTTCTGCCCTGATACATAATGCAGTTGATAAGCTTTGCAATAATCAGACTGTTATATTTTGAATCTGCTTTAATTTCTCTTTTTACCGTTCTCTTTTTCCTTGGCATTTTTAATGCTCCTTAAGTATTAAATGATTTAAGCTTTATTACTTCTTCGGCGCTTTTGTGCCGTATTTAGATCTGCTCTGTTTTCTATTCTGAACACCCTGCGTATCAAGCGAACCGCGTACAATGTGATATCGTACGCCGGGAAGATCTTTTACCCTGCCGCCCCTGACAAGAACGATAGAGTGTTCCTGAAGGTTATGGCCAACGCCCGGTATGTAGCACGATACTTCCATCTTGTTTGTAAGCCTTACCCTTGCAACTTTACGCAAAGCGGAGTTAGGCTTTTTAGGGGTTACTGTGTAAACCCTTGTGCAAACGCCCCTTTTCTGCGGGCACTGCCTTAAAGCCGGCGATGCCGTCTTTACATTCATCTTCGTTCTCTTGTGTCTTACCAACTGGTTGATTGTAGGCAAATCAAAAGCCTCCTTCATAAACTTGTAAAATACAAAAGGCAAAAAGTGCCTTTTATGCCCTTTTTGCCTTTTTATATGGATACATTTGTATACTATAAAAATTAAAAAGAGCAATTGAAAACTTGTATATATTATCCAAAATACACTTTATTGTCAACATATATTTTAATTTATTTTCATTATTTACTGCGCTTTTTTTCGCTTTAAAAAAAGCCATTTTTATGGCGTTTTTACTGCATTTTATACACTTTTCTGCATCGTAAAACCTAAATTTATTTATTTTTTTATTTTAAATAACAGTTTAAAAACAATTTTTTAATAAATATTTAAATTCCCTGCCGCATATTTCACTTCTTTTTTTCTAACCCCTTATTTCGCAATCCGTTTATTACGGTATTTCAGAAAATAAACCACGCGGGCAAAAAACCGCGCCTACCAGGAAAACATCCGTTTTTTTAACAAGGCGTAATATATTACGCCTTTACGATAAATTACAGAATTCAAGAACACGCACCTTAAAAGGTGCGGTTACCAGGACAGACCATTATACATTCGTGTAAAAAACGAGGCGTAATGTATTACGCCTCTACAATAAATACCAAACTCAATTAGTATAAATAAAAAAGCCCCGGGAGGTTATCCCGGGGCTTTGAATTAATGTTTTATTCTTCCGCTTCTTCTGCCTCTGCTGATTCTTCTGTTTCTTCAACAGGGCCTATCTTTGACTTGCGTCCTTTTTTCTTTTCCACTTTCTTGAATTTCTTGAATTCATTTACGCCTGTTCCGGCGGAAATTAAGTGGCCTATGATAACATTCTCTTTAAGGCCTTTTAATTTATCCACTTTTCCGTTAACTGCGGCGTCAATAAGAATCCTTGTTGTTTCCTGGAAAGATGCGGCGGAAACCCAGCTTTCAGTTGAAAGCGCGGCTTTGGTGATGCCAAGCAGAAGCGGTTTTGCCTTTGCCTGTGCTTTTCCGTCTTTTTCCATCTTTTCATTTTCGGCTTTGAACGCAAAACGGTCAACCTGTTCGTCTATCAGGAATTCCGTATCGCCCGGGTCTTCTATCTTAACCTTTCTCATCATCTGCTTTACTATAACTTCAATGTGTTTGTCGTGTATCTGAACACCCTGAAGGCGGTAAACTTCCTGAACTTTGTTCAGAAGATATTCCTGAACGGCGTTTTCTCCGTTTACCTGAAGGATATCATGCGGGTTTACGTTTCCGTCAACCAGCTGTTCTCCCGCTTCTACCACGTCGCCTTCGCGCACGTTAATATACTTGCCGTGCGGTATGGCATATTCTCTCTGCACTCCATCGTCGCTCTGAATGATAATTTTACGTACGCCTGTGGAGGATTCTTCAAATCTTACCCTTCCGTCTATTTCAGTGATAACAGCAGGGGTCTTGGGCCTTCTGGCTTCCACAAGTTCCGCAACCCTTGGAAGACCGCCGGTGATGTCGCGCGTCTTGGAAAGTTCCCTTGGGAACTTGGCAAGAATCTTTCCGCCTTTAACCTTATCGCCGTCTTCAACTTCCAGCTTTGCGCCTACCGGTATGGAATAGGATGCAATCTGTTCTCCCTTTTCATCAACGATATTGATATGCGGGTAGAGCTTTTCTTTTGATTCTATTATGAACTTGCCAAGCTGTCCGGTTGCGGCATCAGCCTGTTCAAGCATGGTAACATCTTCTACTATATCATCAAATACAACTTTACCGGCTTTTTCGGTAAAGATCGGGATGTTATAAAGATCCCATAATCCGATGGTGTCGCCGTCTTTAACTTTCTGGCCGTCTTTTACTTTAAGTTTTGTACCATATGCAATGTGGTGCAGTTCTCTTTCCACCTTGTTATTATCAAAAACAGAAATTTCTCCGCTTCTGTTCGTCACAATCATATCGCCTTCTTCATCCGTAACATACTTAATTCCGCTGAAGCCCACAACACCTTCGTGTTTAGCCTTGATTTCAGACTGTTCAACAACACGGCTGGCAGTACCGCCGACGTGGAAGGTTCTAAGCGTAAGCTGGGTACCCGGCTCTCCAATTGACTGCGCGGCTATAATACCCACCGCTTCGCCAAGGTCAACAAGCTTACCCGATGTTAAATCCGCGCCGTAACATTTTGCGCAGCAGCCTTCGCTTGTTTCGCAGGTAAGTACGGAACGTACCCTTATTCTTTCATATCCCGCTTCTTCAATTCTTTTTGCGACTTCCGGCGTTATAAGCGTGTTTGCTTTTACAATTACTTCGTCTGTAACAAGATCAACAACGTTATCTACAGCCACCCTCCACATTATCCTGTCTGCAAGGGGTTCTATGACTTCGCCGCCTTCTTTTATGGCCATTACATTGATTCCATTTATTGTACCGCAGTCATTATTTGTGACAATTACATCCTGCGCTACGTCTATAAGCCTTCTTGTAAGGTATCCCGCGTCAGCCGTTTTCAAAGCGGTATCCGCAAGTCCTTTTCTTGCTCCGTGAGTGGATATGAAATATTCAAGAACCGACAGCCCTTCCCTGAAGTTGGATTTGATGGGAGTTTCGATAATTTCGCCCACGCCTCCGGTCATCTTCTTCTGCGGTTTGGCCATAAGTCCCCTCATTCCTGCAAGCTGCCTTATCTGCAGTTTGGAACCCCTTGCGCCCGAATCCGCCATCATAAACACAGGGTTAAATCCGGCCTGATCCTCTTCAAGTTCTTTGAACATATAATCCGCAACTTTATCGGTTACGGTGGTCCATATGTCTATAATCTTGTTGTATCTTTCGCCGTCCGTAATGATACCCTTGTTATACTGCGACCTTATCTGAATGGCTTTCTTTGCTGCTTCAGCTACAAGCCCCTGTTTTTCATCCGGTATCTTTAAATCTGCAACGCCGATTGTAAAGCCCGCAAGTGTGGACTGTTTGAATCCAAGCTCTTTCATTTTATCAAGCATCTCTGCCGTTACTTTGGAGCCGTATCTTTCAAATACCACGCCGATAAGTTTTACAATCTGTTTCTTTGTCATTTTGTCATTTACATATTCCATAAACTTGCCGTTTTTGTCCTGGCCTTTGGGAAGTATCTGATTAAAGATAAGCCTGCCGGCGCTTGTTTCAACAAGTTTATTTCTCATTCTAACGGCAACCATTTCGTGTAAGTCAATGGCGTCATGGTCATAAGCCATAAGGGCTTCTTCTTCGGAGTAAAATTTTTTCTTCTTTTCCGCGGCGGATTTCTGTTTGCCCGTTTCTTTGGTTATGTAGTACAGCCCCAATACAATGTCCTGGTTAGGTACAATGATTGGCTTTCCGCTGGCAGGAGACAGAATGTTTAAAGGCGCAAGCATAAGCATTCTTGCTTCCACCTGAGCTTCATAAGAAAGCGGCACATGAACGGCAAGCTGGTCACCGTCAAAATCGGCGTTAAAACCGCCGCAGACAAGCGGGTGAAGTGTTAAAGCGTTGCCTTCAACAAGCCTTGGTTCAAAAGCCTGAATGGAATGCCTGTGAAGAGTGGGAGCGCGGTTTAACAATACCAGATGGTCTTCAAGAATTTCTTCCAGAATATCCCAAACTTCCGCGCGTACATTTTCAACCATCTTTTTGGCGCTTTTTATTGTGTAACCCATTTCCTGAACTTTATTGATAATAAACGGCTTGAATAATTCAAGCGCTATCTTTTTTGGAAGCCCGCACTGGTGAAGTTTAAGATCCGGACCTACAACGATAACTGAACGTCCCGAATAGTCCACCCTTTTACCAAGCAGATTCTGCCTGAAACGTCCCTGTTTGCCTTTTAACATATCGCTTAATGATTTTAACGGCCTGTTTCTTGCGCCGCGCACAGGATGCCCGCGCCTTCCGTTATCAAACAGCGCGTCTACAGCTTCCTGTATCATTCGCTTTTCGTTCTTTACTATAAGCTCCGGTGAATTGATGCTTATAAGTTTTTTCAGCCTGTTGTTCCTGTTTATTATTCTTCTGTAAAGGTCGTTTAAGTCGGAAGTAACAAACCTTCCGCCGTCTAACTGTACAAGAGGCCTTAATTCCGGAGGAATTACCGGAAGTACATCAAGGACCATCCATCCGGGAATGTTTCCGGATTTACGGAACGCTTCAACAACTTTAAGCCTTTTGATTATGTCTTTCTTCTTCTGTAATGAAACGGTTTTTGCAATCTGCTTTCTTAATTCCTTTGCCAGCTTGTCAATATCCGTATCCCTTAACATTGCCTTAATGGCATCAGCGCCTATTTTTACATTAAGCTGTTCGCCGTATTTTTCTTTAAGCCTTATATAATCATCTTCCGTAAGCAGTTCGTACTTTTTAACTTCTTCCGCCGCTCCCGGATCTATTACTATGTAATTTTCATAATATATAACTTTTTCCAGATTTCTGGCTGATGTATTCAGAAGATACGCAAGCTTTGAAGGGATGCCTTTTAAGTACCATATGTGTACCACCGGCACCGCAAGTTCAATGTGACCCATTCTTTCCCTTCTTACCTTTGTCTCTGTCACTTCAACGCCGCATTTGTCGCAGACAACGCCTTTATAGCGCTGTTTCTTATATTTACCGCAGGCGCATTCATAATCTTTGGTAGGCCCGAATATTCTTTCGCAGAATAACCCTTCAAATTCCGGTTTAAACGTCCTGTAGTTGATGGTTTCGGGTTTCTTTACTTCGCCCATTGACCAGTCCCTTACAAGTTCCGGGGAAGCTATGGATATTTTTATAGCATTAAATTCTATATCCCTGTGCTTTTTCTCTTCGGGCTTCTTAAGCATATCCTTAAGATTAATTGTAATATTTTCGGGGGCTTCTTTTTTCTTTTTATCTTTTTTCTTTTTATCTTTCGCCATTTACAAGCTCTCCTTATTATGAATTTATCTTACTGCTTCTTGGCTGACTTCCTGCTGACCAGTTCCACGTTTAAGGCAAGGCCCTGAAGTTCTTTTACAAGAACGTTAAAGGATTCGGGTATTCCCGGTTCCGGTATGTTCTTGCCTCTTACTATCGCTTCATACAGCCTTTTTCTGCCTTCAACATCGTCAGATTTTACAGTAAGCATTTCCTGAAGTGTGTAAGCCGCACCGTAAGCTTCCAGAGCCCAGACTTCCATTTCTCCGAATCTCTGTCCGCCAAACTGCGCCTTACCGCCAAGAGGCTGCTGTGTAATAAGCGAGTATGGCCCAATTGAACGGGCGTGTATCTTGTCGTCAACCATATGGACAAGTTTCATCATGTACATGACGCCCACGGTTACTGCCTGCGCGAATGACTTTCCTGTTTTTCCGTCATAAAGCGTGCTTTTGCCGCTGTCCGCCATTCCAACTTTTTTCATCCATTCCTTTACTTCCGCTTCCTGCATTCCGTTGAATACCGGTGTCTGGAATTTAACGCCTTCTTTTTTGCCTGCCCATCCAAGCTGTGTTTCAAGCAGCTGCCCTACGTTCATACGCGAAGGAACACCAAGCGGATTTAAAACAACATCCACGGGTGTGCCGTCAGCAAGGTACGGCATATCTTCAACAGGCAATATCCTTGAAATAACACCTTTATTTCCGTGGCGCCCGGAAATCTTGTCGCCTACGGATATCTTTCTTTTCTTTGCGATTAACACTTTTACAATCTTTATTACGCCGGGCGGAAGATCATCGCCTTTGTTGTTCTTTAACAGCCTGAACTCTTCTTCCAGCTTATTCCTCATGTAATCGCAGTAAATTTCTTCAAATTCTATAAGCTTTGCCTTTTCATCTTTGTTGTAATCTTTATTACCTTCAATTTCCTTAACATTGTCTTTAAGCTGCTTTTCAAGTTCTGCAATTGTTTTATCTTTTTCTTTCTTTACTTTTGAAATATTTTCTTCTTCTTTGCCTTTCTTTTTTCCGCGCTCTTTTCTGGCAAATACCTTAATATCAGTGATTATGCCTTCAATGCCCGGCGGAACCCTTAAAGAAGTATCTTTCACGTTATCAGCTTTTGAACCGAAGATTGCCTTTAAAAGTTTCTCTTCAGGTGTCAGGTTGCTTCCCGATATGGGTGTTACTTTTCCCACAAGAATGTCGCCGGGTTTTACCTTGGCGCCTGTCCTTACGATTCCTTCTTCATCAAGATTCTTAAGCGTTTCTTCGCTTACATTGGGTATGTCGCGGGTAATTTCTTCCGGCCCAAGTTTTGTGTCCCTTGCTTCCACTTCATATTCTTCAATATGAACCGACGTGAAAGTGTCTTTCTTAAGCAGATTTTCTGACAGAACGATAGCATCTTCATAATTGTATCCATTCCATGGCATGAACGCTATTACCACGTTTTTACCAAGCGCCATTTCGCCTTTATCCATTGAAGGGCCGTCTGCTATTACCTGGCCTTTCTTAATTTTGTCGCCTTTTTTAACCCTTGGCTTTTCATTTATCGTAGTGTCCTGGTTGGTCCTCTTGAATTTTTTCATTTTATAAATATCAAGTTTTTCGCGCAGGTTCTTGCCTTCCCTGTCTGTGGCTACAATTATTACTTCCGCATCCACATACGCAACCACACCCGAATTTATCGCGGTTATAGCGCGGCCGGAATCCACTGCAGCCTTGTGTTCCATACCGGTGCCCACTATAGGGGCATCAGTGACTAAAAGAGGGACAGCCTGACGTTGCATGTTAGAACCCATAAGCGCCCTGTTGGCGTCATCGTGTTCAAGGAAAGGTATCAGCGAAGCGGCAACCGACACAACCTGTTTCGGAGACACATCAATGTAATCCACTTCCTGCGGAGGCACCATAGGAAAATCACCCTGTGTTCTTACCAGTACAAGATCCTGTGTAATAAGCCCTTTGTCATCAGTTACAACATCAGCAGGCCCTATTTTAAAATCATCTTCCCTGTCAGCTGTTAAGTATTCAATTTCCCCGGTAAGTTTGCCGTTTTTTACCCTTCTGTAAGGCGTTTCTATGAACCCGTATTCATTTACACTTGCATATGTGGCAAGCGAAGTGATAAGGCCGATGTTCTGGCCTTCAGGAGTTTCAATAGGGCAAAGCCTTCCGTAATGCGTATAGTGAACGTCGCGGACTTCGAAGCCTGCGCGCTCCCTGTTAAGACCGCCCGGCCCAAGCGCGGATATCCTTCTTTTGTGCGTTAATTCAGCAAGCGGGTTAACCTGATCCATAAACTGGGAAAGCTGCGAGCTTCCAAAGAATTCCTTAATTGCAGCTACAAGCGGTTTAGGATTAATAAGGTTAGCCGGTATGGCGTTTTTCATGTCAATGATAGTCATTCTTTCCCTTATCATTTTCTCCACTCTTACAAGCCCTGCCCTGAACTGATTTTCTACAAGTTCACCGACAGCCCTTACGCGCCTGTTTCCAAGATGGTCAATATCGCTCTTTTCCATCCTGCCTGAATTGACTTTATAAAACTGCGCAATGGCAAATACAAGGTCAAATTCAGTAAGCACTTTTTCAGTGGAAATATCATCAAGAATGGCTTCAATCTTTTTTCCGTTCTTATTCTTTCTTCCTTCAACAATGGAACTTACATTTTCCATAATCTCTTTAATGTCGAAATTCTTCTGTTCTTTTTCCGCGTCAATAATTGCCCTTACTGTTTTGTTTATCTTGTATCTGCCTACCTGTCCAAGGTTATAGCGCCTGTGGTCAAAAAACAGATTTTTAAAAAGTGTTTTTGCCCCGGTTAATGTGGCAGGTTCGCCGGGCCTCATCTTCTTGTAGATTTCCACCTGTGCTTCCTGTTCTGATTTTATGCTGTCTTTTTTTATCGTCTTGATGATGTTGATGTATGGGTTATCTTCGTCCCAAATAATAGTGGTCACTTTTTTAATATTAAGATCCCTTATCTTGCTTGCCATTTCTTTTGTAATTAACGCGCCGGATTCGGCAATTATCTCGCCGGTAGATTTGTCAATTACATCCTTGAAAAGTATTTTTTTGGTAAGGTCGCGGCTGTCCGATTCTGTCTCTTCTGATTTAAAGAAGATAGAAAGGATGTCTTCTGTCCTGCCAAAACCAAGCGCCCTTAAAAGTGTGGTGGCATATATCTTTTTCTTTCTGTCAAGTTTAGCGTGTGTTATGTCATTAGCATCATATTCAAATTCCAGCCAGGTTCCCCTGTAAGGAACTATTCTTCCTATATACATGGGAATGCCCATTAAGCCTTCGCTTTCTTCTTCTTCTTCAAAACTTACACCCGGGGAACGGTGAAGCTGGCTGACGATGACCCTTTCAGCGCCGTTTATTACAAATGTACCCCTGTCTGTCATTAATGGGATATCGCAAAGGTGGACTGCCTGTTCAGGCGCTTCTTTAAGGTCCATCTGTCCGGTTTTTTCATTTTTTTCATTTATGGCAAGCCTGAAAATACCCTTCAAAGGTGATGAAAAACTCTCTCCCCTTTCAATGGCCTCTTCAACCTCGTGTTTGGGTTTTCCAAATTCATAACCCACAAACTGGAGGGTATAAATGCCGTTATAATCAGAGATGGGGAAAACACTCCCGAATACATCCTGAAGCCCCTGGTTCTTTCTTTTATCAGCGGGGGTTTCGTACATAAGGAATTCTTTATAAGACTTTTTCTGGATATCCATCAAATCAGGGATATCAAGAATCTCCTCGATATTTGTTTTCTGTTTGATTCTTGCCATAGATCCCCTTCCTATATATATTTTGATTGCGGCGCGGACGGTTCGCCGCATTCCGAATGGTTATTATAACCCTAAAAATACTATCACCCGTGTCCGTAAATATACGAGCACGGGAATTAATCCGTCTTAGAAAAAAATCTTTAAAGAACGTATATGTCCGGCGCCCCCTTTTACAGGGGGCGCCCAATATGACATAGACTTACTTTAATTCTACAGTCGCTCCGGCTTCTTCAAGCTGTTTTTTGATCTTGTCTGCTTCGTCCTTTGCAACTCCGGTTTTTACCGGTTTCGGCGTGTTATCGGCTATATCCTTCGCCTCTTTAAGTCCGAGGTTGGTGATTTCCCTGATAACCTTGATTACCGGAATCTTGTTTCCGCCAGCGTTGGTAAGAACAACATCAAATGATGTTTTTTCTTCTGTTGCTGCCGCTCCGGCTGCCGGTGCTGCTGCCATCATCATAGGTGCTGATGCTGAAACACCGAACTTTTCCTCAAGAGCCTTTACAAGCTCATTGAGCTCCATAACCGTCATGGATTCGACTTCCTTAATAAAATCCTCTTTCGACATTGCCATTGTATGACACCTCCTTGATATTTTTAAAAATTAGCCTTTTTTGTCTTTTACGGCGTTTATCGCATATACCACATCTTTTACGGGTTTTGAAAGCTGGGTCACAAACTTTACTATCGGCTGATTCAGTGTGTAAACAAGCTTTGCAATAAGTTCTTCCTTGCTTGCAAGCTTGCTTATTTCTTTAATCTCGTCCATTGAATAATGCTTCTTTTCAATGAAGCCGCCCTTAATCTGAAGCTTTTCATTTTCTTTTGCGAAATTCGCCAGCACTTTTGCCGCTGAAACGTAATCATTGCTGAATACCACTCCGGTTACGCCTTTGAACATTTTCTTAACGTCGCCGTTAATGTTCATTGCATCAAGAGCACGCTTGGATACAGTGTTCTTTGTGACCTTATAAATAGCTCCCACTTTTTCCAGCTCGCGCCTTAACTTATTAACCTGTTCAACGGTAAGACCCTGGTAATCAGTGATGATAAAACCCGCTGATTCCCTTATCTTTGAAACCGCTTCATCAACAAAAATCTGTTTTTTAGATTTGTTTTGTTCTTTAGCCATTAAAGCACCTCTTTATATGAATTTCTTAAAGTTTACGGGAACTCCGACACCCATTGTCGTGGACACGTAAATGCTTTTAACATACTGTCCTTTAGTTGCCAGGGCCGGAAGTTTCAGAAACACTTTAAGAAACGCAGTTATATTTTCTGCAATCGCGTTTTCCGCGAACGAAGCCTTGCCTGCAAGCACATGCACTACGCCTTCTTTATTATTTCTGTATTCAACCTTTCCGCCTTTGAATTCTTTTACAGCTTTTCCCACTTCAAGCGTAACGGTTCCGGATTTAGGATTAGGCATAAGGCCCTTTGTTCCAAGAATCTTACCCAGCTTGCCGACTTCTTTCATCATTTCCGGAGTGGCAATTGCTATGTCAAAACCAAGCCATCCGCCTTTTATCTTTTCAATAAGCTCTTCCGCCCCTACTTCGTCGGCTCCCGCCGCAAGCGCTTCTTTCTGTTTGTCTCCTTTTACAAAAACAATGACTTTAACCTTTTTGCCGCTGCCATTGGGAAGCACTATGGTGCTTCTTATCTGCTGCTCTGCCTGAACCGGTTTCTTGGCAAGGTTTACCGCTATGTCAATGCTCTCGTCAAATTTAACATTTGCCGTCTGTTTTAATAATTTTACAGCTTCTTCAACTTCATAAACTTTGCTTTTTTCAAGAAGCTTTACTGCTGCATCATGCCTTTTGCTGCCCATTGTTATTGCTCCTTATTCCTTATATGTTATTTATTCTACTTCTATTCCCATGTTTTTAGCTGTGCCTTCAACCATTCTTATTGCAGATTCAACTTTTGTACAGTTAAGGTCAGGCATTTTTGTTATTGCTATTTCTTTAACCTGCTCCTTTGTTACCTTTGCCACTTTAATTTTGTTTGGCTGTCCCGAACCTTTAATTACATTTGCAGCTTTCTTTAACAGTACCGGAACAGGCGGCGTCTTAAGGATAAATGTAAACGACCTGTCTTCAAACACATCTATTACAACAGGAAGAACAAGGTCTCCCCTTTCTTTTGTCCTGTCGTTAAACTGTTTGCAGAATTCCATAATATTAACGCCATGCTGACCAAGCGCAGGCCCTACCGGAGGAGCCGGATTGGCTTTTCCCGCAGTAATCTGCAGCTTTATCTGAGTCATTAACTTCTTGCCTTTTCCTTTTGGAGCCATCTTCAATCCACCTTCCTTGAGTTTATACTATCTTTTCAACCTGGCTGAATTCAAGTTCTACCGGGGTTGGCCTTCCAAATATTGTAACTATGACTTTCATCTTTCCTTTTTCCGGGTTTACTTCTTCCACTATTCCGTTAAAATTAAGGAACGGCCCGTCTGTTATCTTTATGTGTTCGCCAATTTCAAAATATGAAGCCATCCTTGGCTTTTTCTTTCTGTCTTCCATAAGATCCATGATGTCCGTTACTTCGCTGTCAGAAAGCGGTATAGGCCTTGATTTAGTGCCTACAAACCCGGTTACCTTGGGTGTATTTCTTACTATGTAAAGTATTTCCTTGCCTTCTTCGCTGTCCACTTCTACATCCATTTCTATCATTATATATCCCGGGAAAAACTTTCTGTTCTTAACCACTTTCTTCTTTTTCTTTATTTCCGTAACATTCTCGGAAGGTATTAATACATTAGTAATCTTATTTTCAAGGCTGTATGTCTGTATTCTCTGCAGCATGTTTTCTTTTACGTTATTTTCCTGACCCGCGTAAGTGCTTATAAAATACCATCTGGAAGCCATCTATTATCCCGCCTTTTACCTGAATATAAACTTGACCGCTTTTGCAAGCGCAAAATCAAGTATTCCAATATATAACATGAGAAAAAAACCCACCACAATAACAACAATTGTGGATGCTATTATCTGTTTTCTTCCGGGCCATGTTACCTTTTTCAATTCAAGCCAGGCCACTTTTAAAAATTCAATAAACCTTTTCATTTTTTCTCCTTAAGCCGGAAAGAGGATTACGAAGTTTAACCTTCGCCTTGCCTTACAATCCAAATCTTTCTTGCCTATATCTTATTGCTTTCTCCGGATCCGCCGTATTCTGGCAGGCCAGGAGGGATTCGAACCCCCAGCACGTGGTTTTGGAGACCACTGCTCTACCAATTGGAGCTACTGGCCTACGTTTTTTACTTGGTCTCTTTGTGATTAGTATGTTTTTTGCAGAACTTACAATACTTATTCACTTCAAGTTTTTCCGTATGCAGCTTCTTGTTCTTGGTCTGGGTGTAGTTCCTTCTTTTACATTCAGTGCAAGCTAAAGTTATAATGTCTCTCATGTTATCCGCCCGTTATTCCAGAATCTTCGTTATAACACCGGAGCCTACTGTCCTTCCGCCTTCGCGGATGGCGAACCTTAATTCCTGTTCCATGGCTATCGGCATTATCAGTTCCACTTCTA
>PGYV01000017.1 GCA_002839855.1 Candidatus Goldiibacteriota bacterium HGW-Goldbacteria-1 | reverse complement strand
CGGAAACAGTAACAGAGACAATAACGGAAACCGCCACAGAAACAGTTACAGAAACAACAACAGAGACAATAACAGAAACGGTCACAGAAACGGTAACGGAGACGATAACAAAGACTGCAACTGAAACAGTAACAGAAACAACAACAGAGACAGTAACAGAAACACAGACGGAAACTGTAACGGAAACAGTGACAGAGACAATAACAGAAACTGCGACCGAGACAGTAACTGAGACTATTACAGAAACCGCAACTGAAACCGTTACGGAGACGATGACGGAGACCATCACAGAAACAGTAACTGAAACTATTACTGAAACACAAACTGAAACTATTACTGAAACTCAGACAGAAACAATTACAGAAACGATAACCGGAACGGTGACAGAGACAGTAACAGAGACGGTTACACAGACCGCAACTGAAACGGTTACGCAGACTGTTACTGAGACGATAACAGAAACTCATACAGAAACCGTGACAGAAACAATGACAGAAACGATAACCGAAACGGCAACTGAAACGGTAACGGAAACGATTACAGAGACCGCCACTGAAACAGTTACAGAGACAGTTACCGGAACTGTGACGGAAACAATAACAGAGACTGCGACTGAAACTGTAACCGGGACTGTAACGAAAACTGCCACTGAAACAGTGACCGGCACGATGACAGAGACGGTAACTGAAACTGCAACAGAGACGGTTACAGGTACGCAGACAGAAACTGTGACAGAAACATCCACGCCGACAAATACACCTTTGGATACAGTTACTGTAACACCCACAATAACCGGAACAAATACAGAGACAACAACGCCTACGATAACGGAAACAATGACAGAGACAGTTACAGAAACAGTAACTGAAACACAGACCGAAACAGTAACGGAAACCGCTACCGGAACAGTTACTGAAACAATTACAGAAACCGCTACAGAGACAGTAACAGAAACAGTGACGGAAACCATAACACAAACCCAGACGCAGACTGTAACACAGACACAGACGGAAACAATAACAGAGACTGTGACAGCGACAATAACAGAGACTATAACAAAGACTGCCACTGAAACAGTTACAGAGACAATAACAGAGACTGCTACGGAAACAGTGACTGAGACGACAACAGAAACCATAACACAAACGCAGACACAGACAATGACGCAGACGCAGACGGAAACTATAACAGAGACTGCTACACGGACAATAACAGAGACGATAACACAGACTGCCACTGAAACAGCTACAGAAACAATAACAGGAACGGTTACAAAGACAGTAACGGAAACAGTGACGGAAACAGTGACGGAAACTGTGACACAGACCGTGACGCAGACGCAGACGGAAACAGCAACAGAAACCGTCACAGAAACAACAACAGAAACAATAACAGAAACTGTTACTGAAACAGCTACGGAAACAATAACACAGACGGCAACAGAAACGGCAACAGAAACAGTAACGGAAACGATAACAGGTACCATTACAGAGACAGTGACCGAAACGGCAACTGAAACAATTACAGAAACGGCAACGGAGACGGCAACACAGACCATTACTGAAACAGTAACCGAAACTTCAACGCCATCTATGACGGAGACAAATACAGAGACGGTGACGGAGACTTCAACTGCGACTATTACCGGAACTATAACCGAGACTGTGACGCAGACTGTTACTGCCACCATAACCGGAACGGGTACGGAAACTGCAACGCAGACACAGACTGAAACTATAACCGAAACTTCAACGCCGACTGTTACCGGAACTAATACGCAGACTGCAACAGAAACATCGACGCCGACAATTACGCAGACAAATACGGAAACAGTTACTAAAACAGTTACGGGAACGAATACTGAAACGACAACGCAGACTGTAACCGGTACTGTAACGCAGACGGCTACGGAAACAGCCACGAAAACAATTACACCCACAATGACGGAAACTGTAACAGAAACTGTAACCGCGACAGTTACTGAATCGCATACCAATTCGCCGACGCCTACAATTACCGAAACATCAAAAGATACTGCCACCAATACTCAGACAGTGACCGAAACTTCTACGCCTACGGTTACGCAGACTGTCACGGAAACTTCCACGCCTACGGCGACTTCTTCAGTAACTTCCACCTCTACGGCAACACCTTCAGGGACAACTACAGTAACGCAGACGGTAACGGAAACAATTACAGAGACAGCCACAACTACAATAACCCCGACGCATACAATAGCAATAGGTGAAGGCACAGCGTCTATTTCTCCGGCAACTGTCACGGGCGGTTCCACGGGCAATATAATGATAATCACATATACTGCCGGTATTTCTGACTGGACTGACGGTATACTGAAAATAAAAGTACCTGACGGCTGGTCACCGCCTGACGCGTTTGACCCGAATGCTGCCGGATATTTTTCTGTTGATGTTCACGGTGGAACCCTTACATCCACATATGTTGATATAGACGGAATGACAATGGTCATGGAAGTAAGCGGGCTTCCCGCAAATACAGGCGAAATTATTGTTACGTACGGGGATATGTCATTCGGGCCGGGCGCCACAGCTTCTTCCGCAGTTGGCACGCAGTTGTTTATGTTAGAGATGAGCCCCAACAGCATTGAGGCCAACGGTATTCAGATTAATCCTGAAGTTACAATTATTGCACCTACGCCGACTGTAACCGCGACTAACACGCCTATAATCGGCGACGGCACTGCTTCTATCGCACCTTCAACAATAACAGCAGGAAGCATCGGCAATCAATTGACAATAACATACAATGCCGGAGGAATGACATGGGCATCAGGTACATATTATGGAACTTTAAACGTCACAATTCCTGACGGCTGGTCAGCGCCAAGCATTACGCTTGGACAGCCGGGATATTTCTCCGTATCAGTTACGGGCGGGACATTATTCTCCCGCGGTATTGAAGCTGACGGCCGTACAATAAGGGTAAGGGTGCGCGGGCTTGCGGCAGGAACAGGACAGATAATTATTAAATACGGAGACCTTGCATTTGGGCCGGGCGCTGTGGCACAGGGTACTTCCGGTACGCCTGTATTCATAACAAAAGTGGATATTACAAATGAAGATTCAGTACCTGTCGCGGAAATACAGGATTCGCCGTATGTTACTGTTATAGATCCTACTCCTACTTCAACTATAACCTCCACTATAACTGAAACATCAACACCCACTGCCACCGCTTCCATTACTGAAACCATCACTGAAACTTCAACGGAAACTGTTACCGAAACGATAACAGAAACGGCAACCGAAACGGTCACGGAAACGATAACGGAAACAGTTACAGAAACCGCGACACAAACAATAACTGAAACTGTTACTGAAACGGCAACGGAGACATCCACAGGCACAACAACAGAAACAGTAACTGAAACTGCGACGCAGACTGTGACAGAAACACAGACGGAAACAATAACAGAAACGGCAACTGAAACGGTAACTGAATCAATGACAGAAACTGTGACAGAAACGGCAACTGAAACGACAACAGAGACGATAACAGAAACGGCAACCGAAACGGTCACAGAAACTATTACGGAAACCGTGACTGAAACGGCGACTGAAACTGCAACGGAAACTACAACAGAAACAATTACGGAAACAATTACGGAAACGGCAACTGAAACAGTAACAGAAACGATAACGGAAACTGCAACGCAGACCGTAACAGAAATTGCTACAAAGACAGTAACAGAAACGGCGACTGAAACTGTGACGGAAACTGTTTCGGAGACTGTAACTGAGACTATGACAGAGACTGTGACTGAAACGGTTACAGAGACCGTCACAGAAACTATTACACAAACTGCAACAGAGACTATTACTGAGACGGTAACGCAGACAATGACAGAAACCATAACGGAAACAAATACAGAAACAGTTACTGAGACAATAACAGAGACAATAACGGAAACTGTGACAGAGACTATAACTGAAACGGCAACGGAAACTGTTACAGAGACCATAACTGAAACGGCCACACAAACTGTAACAGAAACCATAACGGAAACTGTCACTGAAACACAAACGCAGACGAATACAGAAACAAACACACCTACGGCAACGCAAACTGCAACTGAAACGGTCACGCAAACTATAACCGAAACTGCCTCCGGCACTATAACAGGTACGAATACTCAGACTGTTACGGAAACTATTACGGAAACAACAACACAAACTGCAACGGAAACAGTGACCGAAACAGGGACGAAGACAATTACAGAAACGGCAACTGAGACAGCAACCGAGACTGTAACATTAACTGTAACTGAAACTGTCACACAGACAGACACGCAGACTGTTACGGAGACAATAACGCAGACTATTACCGAAACGAATACTCCTACTGTGACACCCACAAACACCCCGGTTGCGGGACAAGGGACGGCTTCTGTTTCGCCAGCTGTTGCGGCGGCGGGAGTGGCTGGAAATACAATTGACATTGTTTATACTTCCGGAGCCAATGATTGGGAAACTTCGCCGGGATACGGAACGTTAAGGATTACAATTCCGGATGGATGGTCGGCGCCAAGCTTCAGCGGAACTGACCCAGGATACTTCTCTGTCAATGTAACGGGAGGCACACTTGAAGGTTTCTTTGTCGCGGGACAGGTAATAACAATAAATGTATCAGGCCTTGCGGCGGATGTGGGACAGATAACTGTAACTTATGGCGATGTCAGCCAGGGCGGAACAGGCGCGGTAAGCCAGCCGGGCGCAGGAATGGCAGTATTCCTGGTGGAAAGTTCAAATTATGAAGGTGTAGCGCCTATGGAAATAGCTTCATCTCCTTATGTAGATGTAGTGCTTCCGACGCTTACTGTTACTGCCACCGCAACAGAGACTATAACAGAGACAATAACCCCGACCAATACGCCGGTTACAGGGGAAGGTACGGCGTCTATTGTACCGCTTACTGTTGCTTCCGGAATCAGCGGCAATACGATGATAATAACTTATTCTGCGGGGGCAAGCGACTGGGCGGTTTCTCCGGATTACGGGACGTTAAGAATTACAGTGCCGGCGGGATGGACAGCGCCAAGTATGGCATCGGGTGATGACGGTTATGTTACTGTTACAACAGACGGCGCTATTGCAGGCAGAATGGTTAACGGAAACGAAATAATAATTTACGTTTCTGACCTGGCAGCAGGGCAGAATATTGTAATTACCTACGGAGATACAAGCGGCGGCGGAAATGGAATAACGCCGGGACTGCCAGAGACAGCTATTTTCTATGTTGCATCCGCAATCTCCGGTGAAATGGTTTTTGACATAGCGGTTCAGCCGCAGGTAGAGGTTTTAATGCCAACTGCGACATCCACCGTTACGCTTACTAACACAGAAACTGTAACTGAAACTGTCACGGAAACGGTTACTGAAACAACAACGCCTTCAATGACAGAGTCATGTACTGAAACTGTAACGGAAACATCAACAGAGACCATAACGCCGACCATTACGATGACAGCGACGCCGGACCGTACTCCGGGGGCGCCTTTTAACCTTGCTGTTTCCCAGAATGGGGCGGTCACGGAATTAAAGTGGAACACATCGGATTACACGGATTATTATACGGTCTATCAGGCGACCGGAGTAAAGGGTAAGTTTAATGCTTTCCCTGCAGGCTGGAACATAATTGCGACTGTTCTGCCGACTCCGTCATACACTTCCTATTCTTATGCTGATGCAACAGGTAACACATATACTTATTATTTTGTTACCGCTGTAAACGGCGCGGGAGAAAGCAATAAATCGTCTATGGGAGTAAAAGCCGTCCTTCGCTTTAAATATACGGCGGGTGAGAAAAACACTTATAGGATAGGCCTGCCATATGTAAATAATTACACGACAGCATCGGATATAATTACCGAAATTGAAGGTAATATATCAGCTGCGCCTGTTAAGGTTGATAATATATCACTATGGAATCCAAACACGCAGTCATTTGTGCCTTACAGCTACAAATCGTTTGCCGGAACCTGGATAGGGACAAACTGGAACGAGGATGCTTCATCACTGTCATCAAATGCTTTCTATCTGCATGCAATTGCTGATTTTGATTGGATAATAGCCGGAACTGACAGCAATGCGTCGCTGGCGTTCTATTATAATACTTCTGTTGCTAACGCTAACAAGAGGATGCTGCCTTATACATCATCATATTCAAGGGCATCTGATATAGTAAGTGATATAGAAGGCGGTACAGGAGCAGGTTCAAATTTGAAAATAAACAAGATAGGGCTGTGGAATCCCGTATCGCAGTCATATTACATATACGGATACAATACGGGGCTTGGAACGTGGCTTGGAACAAATTTTGATATTAAGCCGGGGGATTCAATAAATATTTACCCCAGCGGCAATACGCCAAGTTTTACATGGCAGCCTGCGCTTGTTGCACAGCCTGTACCATAAAAGGTTTTAAATAAAAAATGAGGTAAAGATTTAGGAGGTAATAAAATGAGAATAAAACAGGTCTTTATGGCATTGTTATTTACCGCGCTGTTTCAAAGCGCTTTTGGACAGGCGTATTTTATTTACGGAAGGCTTTATGACGCTTCCGGTAATTCGGGCAATGCGAATACCGAAAATACCTTTGCGTCAGTCGCGCTTTTCAGGGAAGGTATTTCAGGGCAGATTGGAAGGCAGAATAACGGGCCTGACGCGGCATATCCTGAAAAAATATATCCGGCAGGACATAATAATATAAATACCCCCGCTTATTGTTTTACGGATGTCGGTTCAACTGACTGGCTGGATACTGTAAATCCGCCTCAGAAAGTACGCGCGGTTTTTCAGGTAATGAACGGCGTGAATGGCTGGAATGGCGGGACATTTGTTGGCACGTCTCTTACGGAAATTGAACCGGCTGATATGCCCGGGAGCACGACAGAGCTTAATGACGTAGTGCTTGTTGAAGTGGAACCGCCGATGATAGTGTCTTCAGATAATGGCGGCGTTTCAATAAAATGGACAGGGCTTGCATACCGGGATGTTACGGGATATGGAATCTATAGGCATAATGAAACAGACGGAATTGTTGAAAAAACAGCGGATGTACCGCAGTCAGCAGGAGCGGAAATTAATTATACAGATACGGGAATTCTGCCAGGCAAGAGTTATAGCTACATGGTTTCTGTCAGGTTTACCTGGGGCGGCGGCGGAAGCGTGCCTGCGGATTATGAGACCGCGGTTAAATCTGCTTCAAGCAGCTCTGTTTTAATACCGGAATTAAGCCCTACTGTAACTTTAACCGCCACGCAGACAGTTTCATATACCGTGACAGAGACAATAACGCCTACAATGACTATAACGATGACTGCGGAAATTACTGCAACACCTACTATAACAGTCACAGCTGAAGCGGAAAAAGAGGATGTATTGTATGAAAATATAATAAAAGAACGTTTAATTGTTTTCACAAACCCCGTGACAGAAAATACAATAAAAATAGGATTTGCGGCTGATAATGATTGCGTAGCGTCAATCTATCTGTATAATATTAATGGGGAAGCGGTACAAAAATTTACTTTAAAGGCGGAAAAAGGCGCTAATGTTGAAGAGCTGGCGCTGAAAGAATTATCACCGGGGTTATATTTAATAAGAGTAACCCTGAATTACACAGACAGGAAAATTACTCTGCCAAAAAGAAAATTTGTTATAGTTAAATAAATAAAAGGTTAGCGGAGGCGTTTTGAAAAAGAAATTGCTGGTTTTTATTTATATTTTTATTGCCATGCTATCTGTACAGTTGAAAGCTGCCGGGGAAGGTACTGCATTAATTTCCCCGCTTACTGCCGCTCCCAATTCGCCGGGCAATACTATGACAATTATATTTAATGCCAATGGCACAGCGTGGACAAACGGGCAGTTGCGCGTTACTATTCCGGCAGGCTGGTCAGCCCCAAGTGTGACATCGACTGATGACGGGTATTATACCCTGTCAGTCAGCGGCGGGACACTTGGTGTTGATACTGTATCCCTTCAGGAAATCACAATTCCTGTTACATCGTTAAATAGCGACGGAACTATAACTCTTATATATGGGGCAAGCACACAGGGAGCCGCATCACAGGCGTCAACAGGGGCAGCAATATTTACAGTAGAAACAGATCCTGTTGGCAGTGCTGTGACACCTATAGCTACTCAGCCGGAAGTTCAGGTTATGGATGCTACCGCCACGCTGACTGTTACAGAAACTGAAACGGAAACCATAACAGAAACAAATACTCCCTCTGTAACAGAGACTGGGACGGAAACAATAACAGAAACACAGACTGAAACTGTTACGGACACTGTGACGGGAACTGTAACGCAGACAGTGACTGAAACGGAAACAGAGACAAGTACTGCATCTGTAACAGAAACAGTTACAGAAACGGCAACAGAAACAAGTACTTCGTCTGTAACAGAGACATTTACAGAAACGGCAACAGAAACGAGCACTTCGTCTGTAACAGAGACAGTTACAGAAACGGCAACACAGACAAGTACTGCGTCTGTAACGGAAACAGTTACAGAAACGGAAACAGAAACAGAGACTGTAACAGAGACAAGTACTGCGTCTGTAACTGAAACTGGAACGGAAACAATAACAGAGACTCAGACAGAGTCTGTGACAACCACTGTGACGCAAACCGCAACACAGACCATAACAGAAACCGCCACTGAAGAAATATTAACTGCGACAAATACACAGACAATCACAGAAACCTCAACGCAGACCGTAACAGAAACAAGCACCTTGTCTATAACGGAGACAGGTACTGAAACAATAACAGAGACGCAGACAGAGTCTGTGACAACCACTGTGACGCAAACCGCAACACAGACCACAACAGAAACCGCCACTGAAGAAATATTCACTATGACAAATACTCAGACAAACACGGAAACCTCAACACAGACTGTAACAGAGACAAGTACTGCGTCTGTAACGCAAACCGGGACGGAAACAATAACAGAAACACAGACTGAAACTGTAACGGAAACGGTTACAGAAACTGAAACACAGACCATAACAGAAACCGCCACTGAAGAAATATTTACTGTGACAAATACTCAGACTACTACAGAAACCGCTACTGAAACAGTAACAGAAACAAATACGTCATCTATAACAGAAACGGCGACAAAAACTATAACAGAGACGAATACAGAATCGGTTACAACTACTGTGACAGAAACCGCAACACAGACTGTGACAGAAACCTCGACATTAGAAATACTGACTGCGACAAATACACAGACAAATACGGAAACAGCAACACAGACCGTAACAGAGACAAATACTCCATCTGTAACGGAAACAGTGACTGAGACCGCAACACAGACTGTGACGGAAACCCCGACATTAGAAATACTGACTGCAACAAATACACAGACGAACACAGAGACCTCAACACAGACCTCAACACAGACCGTAACAGAGACAAGTACTCCGTCTGTAACTGAAACCGGGACGCAAACTATAACTGAGACGCAGACACAGTCTGTGACAGTTACTGTGACGGAGACCGCGACACAGACTGTGACGGAAACCCCGACATTAGAAATACTGACTGCAACAAACACACAGACAAACACAGAGACCTCAACACAGACCGTAACAGAGACAAGTACTCCGTCTGTGACTGAAACCGGGACGCAAACTATAACTGAGACGCAGACACAGTCTGCTACAACTACTGTGACGCAAACTGTTACTGAAACGGTTACAATTATAATGGATACTGAAACAATTACACAGACAAGTACAGGAACTGTTACGGAAACAGTATCTGCTACAATAACGGAAACAAGTACAATCACTGTGACGGCAACCATTGTTTTAACGCCCGAAGGGGAAGGTTCTGCTTTAATCTCGCCGCTTACTGTTGCGGCAGGTACATCCGGAAATACAATGATTATTACTTATACTGCAGGCGCCACATCATGGACAAACGGAACGCTAAGAATAACTATACCAACAGGCTGGTCTGCACCAAGCCTGACTTCGGGACAGCCGGGTTATTATACAGTAAGCGTTTCCGGCGGAACTTTCGCGGGCACGTCAAGAAGCGGACAGATAATTACCATTTATTGTTCCGCGCTAAATTCTGTTACCGGACAGGTAACAGTAACTTATGGCGCAGGGATTCCGGGAGCGGTTTCTCAGGTTTCGGAAGGTACAGCTGTATTTACTGTGCAGAGCAGTTATTCCGGAGCCGTCACATATCCCATATCCGTGCAGCCGCAGGTGAATGTTATACCGGCAACTGCCACGGCAACAATTACTTTAACTTCCACAAGTACACCGACAATTACTGTAACGTCAACTGTAACCGGTACACATACGGCAACAATGACAGTAACGCAGACAAACACTCCGGCAATTGGTGAAGGTTCTGCTTTAGTATCGCCGTCAACTGTAATGGCTGGCGGTACGGGAAATACCATGTTAATAGAATATACAGCGGGAACAACAAACTGGGCTTCGTCGCCGGGATATGGAACTTTAAAAATATTTATTCCGGCGGGATGGACACTGCCCGGGGATAATCCATCAGTAAACGGCTATACTACCTGGAGTGTGCAGTCAGGAAGTGTGACCGGTTATTTAATATTAGGCAATGAAATCAGGCTTTTTGTACAGGGTCTGCAGGCGGGAAACAAAGTGTATATTACATACGGTAATAAAGCGTCAAATTCAGGAGTAACCGCGCAGCCCGGCACAGGAACCGCTGAATTTGCAATACATTCACAGCCAAGCGGGACCAATACAAATCCTATTGCGTTTCCGCCGTCAGTTATTGTTGCGCTTGCCACAGCTACTATAACTCCGACAGTGACAATGACTTATACATCAACACCGGATTCAACACCGGTTACAGCGTCCGGAATAAGCGCCGTACTTAACGGAGAAAATATTTCGCTTCAATGGAGTACGGCGGCAAACGTGGATTATTATAAAGTTTATAACGCAACCGGTGCTGCCGGTAAATTATACAGCATATCTTCAGGATGGACTGTGATTGCAACAGTAATCCCGACGCCGGGAACAAGCGGCTATGTTTTTTCGGATAATAATGATTACAGTTTTTACGCTGTGTCAGCGGTAAATGGTGCCGGTGAAAGCGCGCCTGCAAACGCGGGTGGAAAGGTAAATGTTAGTTTTGATTACGCGGCAGGTTACACCAATACATACAGGATGTCAATGCCGTACAGCACAGCTTACATTAAAGCGCTTGATATTGTGGCGGCAGTGGAAGGCAACACATATACGGCTAATAAAATAGATATGGTGGCAACGTGGAACCCGTATACGCAGTCTTTTGTGCCTTTTTCCAATAAATTCGGGACATGGAGCCTGGGCACGAATTTCAACGTGGATGCAGGCACCGCTTCAAGTAATGCAATTTACATGCACGCTGTGTCCGCATTTACCTGGACGCAGGTATTCAATGAAGTGTCAGCGTCTTTAATTTTTCATCACAATAGTGTAATAGCCAACGCTAATAAACGCATGCTTCCGTACTCTGCAAATTATGGAAAGGCGTCTGACATTGTGCGCGACATAGAAGGAGGAACCGGCGCGGGTACAAATCAGAAAATAAATAAAATAGCAAAGTGGAATGCGGCATCGCAGTCATATATTGTTTTTGCGTACAGCGCAGGGCTTGCGCAGTGGGGGCTTGGAACAGACTTTAATATCTTACCCGGAGAAGCGGTAAATATTTACGCAAGCGGGAACTCTGCATCATTCACGTGGACTCCTAAATTGGCATTAACGCCTGTACCATAAAATTTTAACCCCAAAAGCAACTTTTTAATACACTTTAAGGCGCTTATTATTTGTAATTAAATTAATTCTTGAAAAAAGAAAATAATTACGAAAATAACTGAAAATGTGGATAACCTGATAGAATTGTGGATAAATTTTTTTGTTAATCCTTTACATACAAAGTTGCTAAAATGCTTATAAATAATGGCTTTTAGGCGGGTGGGAAAAAGTTTTTTTAGAATTCTATTGACAAAAAAGTTACATAAGTTATAATTATAAGCGAAGAGGCTCTTTCTCTGTGTATTTGTTTTAACATACTTGAACATAGTATAAAGAACTAAAAGGTACTACAGGAGCTTGCATGCCAGAAGAGTATCCGGAGATAATGACAGTTAAAGAGGTTGCGAAATACCTTAAAATGAAACCTGTGACTATTTATAAATTATCAAAAGAAGGGCAGATACCCGCGTTTAGGGTGGCATCTTTCTGGAGATTTAAAAAAGACCTTATAGATAAGTGGCTTATAGAAGAATCAAGAAAAAATTTTATAAGCGGAAAGAAATAATAAGCAGACATATATATAAGGAAGACAGCGGGTATATAAAACGCCCGTAACTACTTTTTCCGGAGGCTTGATGGAAAGTAGCCGTAGAGTAGCAGGAAAAAAGAGCGCGTTAATTTTAGCAGCAGCTTTTATACTGATAGGTCTGTCTGCATTTAGCGCTTACGCTGCGCCTTACTTTGTTTTTGGAAAGGTGTTTAATGCTGACGGCACCACGGGGACGGCTGACACAGAAAACAGTTTTGCTTCATTATCCGCTTTTAGGGTGGGCGTAAACGCGCAGATTGGCCACCAGAACAACGGACCTGACGGTACTTACCCGGCGCGTATTTTTCCGGCATATTATAATGATATTACAAATCCTGCTTATGCTTATTCTGATGTTGGTTCCACTGACTGGACCACCGCTCCTGTAGAAGGGCAGGTTATAGTTACTCTATTGCAGGTATTAAACGGTCAGTTTGGATGGACCGGAAATTCTTATGTTGGCGCTGTCAAAAAGTCCATTTCAGCAACCGATATAAACAACAGCGAAACAGACATGGCTGAAATGGCTCTTGCGCAGATACCTGCGCCTGCGGCTCAAGTTATAGGTTATGATAATGTTACCTTTACATGGACCGGCTTAAATAACGATCCGGACGGCTTAATTTCCGGCTATACGATATACAGAAGTACACAGGCAGGCAGCGGATTTGAAGCGCTTCCAATAACTGCTTCGCAGAGCGCCGGTGCAGCTGTAACTTACGCGGACTCGGGGCTTACCACAAGCACCACTTATTACTATAAGATAGCCGTAAATTACACATGGGGCGGCGGAAATGGCGCGCCTGCATATCTTACAAGCACAGCGATGTCTGCTGCAACCTCCATTACAACTTTGTCCGCTAATTCCACAGACCTTGTTTATAATATGCGTATTATGCCATCTTCCGCAATTACAATCAGCACTGGACAGCACCTTACAATTGTGGCAAGGGTAACCAATAACAGCACGGAAGATATTTCAGATATTACAGCTTCGCCGCTTGGTATTACAGGTGTGGCTTCGGGAGTTGTAACTCTTCTCGCGTCGCCCACTCCTATAACAAGCCTCTCGTCGGGTGCGGACGGTTTCTTTACCTGGACATATTCGGCAACGACAAGCGGCACTGTAAGATTTACGGGCAGCGCGCAGGGTATAGGCGCAAGTTCATCAACACTATATGTAGCAAGGGAGAGAGATTCAAATACAATCACGGTATATTCAAGGCCCAATCTTACCGCGCAGACAAATGTGTCCGCAACCCAGGTTTCCGTGGGGCAGCAGATAGATGTTTACATGACTGTTACAAATACAGGCGAAACCACGGCGCAAAATGTTGCCGGAAATATGACGCTTATAAACGGCGGAATTCTTAATCTTGTTTCATCGCCTTCCACATTTACAATGGCAGGTTCTGTTTCGCATACTTTTGTATGGACTTATTCCGCGGCTGCGTCCGGAACGGTTGCATTCAGTGCTTATGCAACGGGTATAAATTTGTATTCGGGTGTTACGGAACAGTCCAATATCACACTTACTCCAAATGTTAATATACAGAATGCCGCAAACATTATTTCAAGCGTAATATCACCGGCAAATGTAAGTTTAAATCAGGTTTTTACGGTAAGGTTAAGTGTAACAAATAATGGCGGCGCAACGCTTAACGTTGTAACTCCGCAGCTTTCAACGGGAGGCGCGGGAAATGTTCTTTTAATTTCCGGGCCATCGCCTGCAAGCATTGGGGCGTTAACCGGCGGAACTTCTGCTGATTTTGTATGGACATATTCCGCGACCGCGGCGGGGAATATGTCTTTTAACGGATACGCGCAGGGGACGGATGTTAACAGCCTTGTGGTAAAGCAGTCAGTTTCTAGCGGGGATGACACGCTTATTCAGACAAGGCCGGCATTGGCTTCAGAAATGTTTGTACTGCCGGCAGTTGTGACACAGAACCAGATTGTGACAGTGGTAATGGGCATAAGCAATAACGGACAGGCATCAGCTAATACGGTGATACCAGTACCTGAACTTCTGGGAATGTCCGGCACGGGAGCAGCTGTTTGGTCGTGGGGGCCGACACCCGCATCAAGGGTTATAGCAGGCGGTACATATTCCACATTTACATGGACTTATTCGGCAACAGCCGCGGGTAATTTAATTTTTACTTCACGCGCATCCGGAACTGACGCAAACGATGGAACAGCAATAGTTTCAAATATTGCAAGTTCGCCTTCGCTTACAATTCAGACAATTGCCGCTCCGGTTTCGCAGATATCGCTATCATCTTACAAAGCATCCACGGGAAATGTTTTAACAGTCATGTTGAGTGTTACAAATTCAGGGTCAGCCACTGCAAATAATGTAGCTCCGCAGCTTAATATTACGGGCGCCGGAGCTTTATCACTTTTATCAGGCCCTGTTCCGGGAAGCCAGATACTTACAAACGGCAGCAGCGGAGTATTTACCTGGACTTATTCAATAACAGGCGCCGGTTCCATTAACCTTGCGGGACGTGTAACGGCTATTGACGCTAATTCAGGGTGGAATGTCACATCGGCGTACCATAATGTAACAATGCTTGCCCAGTCCGCGGCTTCAATTTCATCGCAGATGACTTCAATACCGGCTGAAGCGGGAGTGGGATACAGTTTAACAGTTATCATGTCCATATCAAACAGCGGTCAGGCAGCAGCTTTAAGTGTTATGCCCACGCTTGACGCGCCGAATGCTTCGCTTGTAACGCTTATTTCAGCGCCTTCTCCGGCTTCTGCGGATATCTCCGGTGGGTCTTTATATAACTTCACATGGATTTATTCAGCAATTTCCACCGGTACTGTTTCATTCTCCGGCTACGCGCAGGGAACAGATGAAAACAGCGGCGCTGCACTTACGTCTTTATACACTCACGATACAACCCTAATAATGACGCCGGCTTCAATACAGTCGGCAATATTTATCAGCCCTGTGGTGGTTTCCACAGGCCAGATGTTTACTGTGACAATGGTGGTTACAAACACAGGACTGGCATCTGCGGTTAACGTTACACCCAACCCGCAGCCTTTAACTAAATTAGGAAGCGGGCTTATTTCTACCGCGCAGGGACCAATTCCGCAGTCCGCAACAATTCCGGGCAATTCCACAGTTGTATTTAAATGGACATACACTGCAAACGGCATCGGCAGCGTGGCATTCAGAGGAAATGTAGAAGGCACTGATTCACTGACAGGTTCTTTAATTCAAAGTACGGTAACTACATCCGCATATAGCGATATATTAAGCGGAGCGGCATTAAGTTCCAGAATTGATGTTGTGCCGTCTGCGGTAAACCTTGATGTAATTGTTACTGTGATAATGACCGTTACAAATACAGGCGGGGCGTCAGCGGTAAATGTAATGCCCAACCCTTCACAGCCGGTAATTATTGGAACCGGCGGCGCGCTTTATGTAACCGGACCTCTGCCGGCCAGCCAGACAATTGCAGGCAATGGAACCGGATTCTTTACATGGACTTATTCAGCGGTAGGAACCGGAACTGTAAGTTTTTCTGCCAGGGCAATTGGCCAGGACGGCAACTCCCTTGGAAACATAGCCTCCGCCTCTGTAGTTTCAAACAACCTTATAATAGAAACGCGCGCTATTTTAGCCGCGCAGATGAGTGCGGTACCTTCAATAGTAAACGTGGGTCAGGAAATAACGGTAATATTAAACATTACAAATACAGGGCTTGGCCAGGCAAATTACATAACGCCTGAAGCGCCGGGAATTTTAGGAACTGCCGGCGGTACTTATATTTCAGGGCCTTCTCCGGCTGCGCTTACCATCACCGCGGGCGCCAGCGCGGCTTTCACATGGCGATACACGGCAAATGCGGCAGGAAATATTTCGTTCAGCAGCATGGCAAACGGCACGGATAAAAATTCCGGCGATTCCATAAGCACCAACGCTTCAACTTCAAACCTTATAACAGTACAGACACCTTCAAACCTTGTAGCAAGTGTTACTGCGCTGCCTGCAACTGTAAACACACTGCAGAATATTACGGTTGTGGTCACAGTTTTAAATAACGGCCAGGCGGGAGTCACAAACGCGCTGCCGGTTATAAATACTGTCGGGACAGGCACGGCATCGGTATCATCTTCGCCGGTTTCCGCGCCGATAAACGGCGGGGCATCCGCGGCATTTACTTTTGTATACACGGCTAACACCGCAGGAAACATAATATTCAGCGCCAGGGCAAGCGGTGTTGATAATAATGACGGCGTTACAAAATACTCCAATTACGCGCAGAGCCCGACTGTTACTATACAGTCAGCTTCGGCTTTAAGCGTATCATTAAATGCCGTGCCGTCTATTGTGGCTACTTCGCAGACAATAACCCTTTTAATGACTGTTTCAAATACAGGACAGTCAACCGCAAATAACGTAAATACAAATTCAGTTGATATTATAACTGTAGCAGGGACGGGTTCAGGTATTAGGCTTACAGGGCCGCTGCCTGCATTGCAGAACATTCCGGGAAATTCTTTCAGGGTATTTACGTTTACATATTCCGCAACCGGAGTTGGCACGGTTAATTTTACCGGTTCCGCAAGCGGAACGGATGCCAACACGGGCGTGACAGTATTATCCGCTCAGGGCGGTTCAAACCAGGTTGAAATATTACAGCCTTCACCGCTGCTTTCATCCGCGATTTCTGTTTCAAGAGATATCATAAGCGCGGGGCAGAGCCTTACGGTAATACTGACAATTACAAATAACGGGCTTATAACCGGCAATGTGAATACGTATTCAATGACGCCTGCGGTAATTTCCGGCGCGCCGTCAGTGGGGATTATTTCCCAGCCGTCGGCGGGAATTGTACTTGCCCCGGGAGCAAGCGGTGCATTGACTTGGATATATAGCAGCTCCGGTTCCGGCACCCTTAATTTTAATTCATCAGCAGAAGCCACAGATGGAACGGGTTCAATAACAAACGCTTCTTCGCAGAATGTAATAATACAGAGCGTGGCAGATCTTACCATGCAGTTTAATACATTGCCCGCGTCTGTGGATGTGGGGCAGATACTTACAGTTGTAATGGTGGTTTCCAATAACGGACAGGCAGCAGTGTCCGGGGTTAACCCTCCGCAGCAGGGCGGCAACTGGCTTGTAAAAATTGGAGGCGGCAGTGTAACACTTGTTACAGGGCCGGTTCCCGCGTCACAGATAATCAATGGCAATTCCATAGGCACATTCACCTGGACATTCAGCCCGACAGCATCAGGCAATGTTTCTTTCAGCGGCTATGCAACGGGAACAGAGGTAAATACCGGAGCGGTTGTTAATTCCACATACAATACCACATCATCGTGTCAGATACAAACTCCCGTGAATTTAAGCGCGCAATTTAACGGTCTGCCTGCTTCCGTAAATGTGGGGCAGTCATTTAATGTATCCATGACAGTAACAAACAACGGGCAGTCAACAGCTTCAAACGTGCTGCCAAACCCGTCCAATCTTGTGCCTGTACTTGGCAACGGCTCGGCGCTTATGACAGGTTCTGTTCCTGCGGCAGTTGTTTTAGCAGGAGGCGCTTCTGCAACATTCCAGTGGACCTTCTCTGCGGTCGGAACCGGCACAGTATATTTTTCTGCAAGGGCGCAGGGAACTGAAGATAATACCGGCGTGGTAAAATACTCATCAACTGCGACAAGCCAGAATGTCCTAATAGTATACGAAGCTGCACTGACATCATCTGTTTCGGCTTTCCCTGCGATAGTTTCTGAAGGGGAAATAATTACAGTGGTTTTAAGCGTTACAAATACAGGCGGAGCAGCTGCGTTAAATGTGGCGCCGTCCGCAATTGCAGTTGCCGGCAATGGAACTGCATTGGCTGCAGGTGTTCCAAGCCCGCTTATAATAACAAGTCTCTTAGGCGGCGCGTCTTATAAATTTACCTGGACATATTCAGGCACTTCACCGGGAACGGTTGCATTTAGCGCGAATGTTACGGGAACAGACGCGAATGACGCAAGGGCTTTAAGTTCAGCAGTCTCAGGTTCGTCAAGTATTGAAATTCTTCCGGCAGCTGTTCTTGACATAATGTCGTTTACGGCATCGCCTTTAAGTTTATCCGCGGGGCAGAATATAACGGTTATTATGAATGTAATGAACAACGGCGACGGCGATGCTAATCTTGTATATCCGCAGCCGCTGACTATTTCAGGTTCTGCTTCATTCACACTTACAAGTTCTCCTTCGGCATCGGCAACTCTTGCGCCTACACAGCAAACTTCTTTCACATGGGTATATACCGCGCAGACGGCGGGCAGCGTTTCTTTCCAGGGGCGTGCGAAAGGCACTGACGTAAACAGCGGGAAAATAATTTATACCGGTATTGCCAATACCGCATCCGCAGCCGTTGAAACTGCACCTGTACTTGTATCTTATTTTCAGGGGCTTCCTGATTACGTTTCAACAGGCCAGGTCTTCACGCTTACCATGGCAGTCTCAAATAACGGTCAGGCTGACGCAGTAAATGCAGTTCCTTCAGCACCCGGGGTCAAGGGTACTGCGGCGTTTGCCGTAATTTCAACTCCGGCTGCCGCTGTAATTTCCGGCGGAGCTGTTTCGTATTTTACATGGACATTATCCGCTTACAGCGCGGGAGTTTCTTCTTTCACAAGCAGGGTTACGGCACAGGATGAAAATTCCGGTGTAAACATTCTTTCAAATATTCCTGATTCAGAATCTCTTACAGTTCAGGCAAAAGCTGTACTTAACGCTGCGTTATGGAATGCGCCTTCGGTATCGAATAACGGCACCACTTACACCATATCGTTAACAGTTACAAACGCGGGACAGGCTTCTGCGCTTAACGTGGCGCCGGTTATATCGGCGGTTACGGTTTCGGGCGACGCGGTGGTTGCGCTTTCTGCGGCATCACCGGCAAACGCGGTAATTGCGGGCGGTGCGGCACAGGTATTCAGATGGACTTATACAGCTCAGGGCAGCGGAACAGTTCAGTTCAGCGCTTATGCTTCAGGTACAGATTTTAACAGTACGAATACAGTTACGGGAACTGCGCCGTTCATAAATGTAGTTGTTCAAACTCCGGCGCCTTTATTTACAGTACCTGTAATTTCCGCAGCTCCGGCTCAGGCAAGTGTGGGACAGATAATTACAGTAGTACTTGGTGTTACAAATAACGGGCTTGCTGATGCCGCTGATACGCAGGGTGTTTTAAGTATCAATTCAGGCAGCGCCACGCTTTTAACTTCGCCTTCACCTGCGCTTGTAAATGTCGCGGGCAACGGCGGGTACGCATCTTTCACCTGGACATATTCCGCTGATGCTTCCGGAACCTTATCATTCAACGGATACGCAAGCAGTACAACCGGGCCGCTTGACAGCGCATCTGCCTTAAGCAATAACGTAATCATCCAGAATAAACCGTCAGCTGTAATTACCTTTAATGCAGTAGTTTCTCCGAAATCCGTAGGCCAGCAGATAACTGTTGTGATGAACGTGGCAAATACGGGCGGCGCAACACTTTCTTCAGCTTCTCCTTCTATTATAGTAATAGGCGACGCAAGCAGCATAAATACAGTATCAAACCCATCACCTTCAAGCGCAAGTATTTCCGGCGGGGCGTCTTC
Source organism: Candidatus Goldiibacteriota bacterium HGW-Goldbacteria-1 (assembly GCA_002839855.1). NCBI lineage: Bacteria > Candidatus Goldiibacteriota > Candidatus Goldiibacteriota bacterium HGW-Goldbacteria-1. The sequence continues at coordinate 5,459 of PGYV01000017.1, read as the reverse complement.
TTCGTTCACGTGGGTATACAGTACAGTCGGCACCGGCACGGTTAATTTCTACGGACAGGTTTCCGGGTCTGATATAAACTCAGGCGAAATAATAACTGCTGTTCCTGTAATATCATCCGAAGTAATAATAGAAACACCTGTGACACTGGTAAGTTATATCGCGGTTCCATCAACTGTAACACGGGGACAGATATTTACGGTAAGGATGCTTGTAAGCAATACCGGGTTCGCTGACAGCTCTGCTATTACTCCGTCAACGCTTTTGTTATTTGGAAGCGGTTCCGCTATAAGGGTAAATGGGCCGGCTCCTGCATCTGAAAATATAAACGGCGGCAGCGCGGCATGGTTTACATGGACTTATTCGGCAACAGGAACAGGAAGCGTTACTTTTACAGGCAGGGCTTCAGGTACTGATATCAACAGCGGACTTATAAAATCCAGCGCAGATGCGTCTGCGGTTACAAATGTTCAGAAAAACGTAAATCTGTCAGTGGCTTTAACTGCTTCGCCTTCAACCACTAAAACAGGCGCGCAGATTACGGTTATAGCGGCCGTTACAAATGAAACAGGCGCCGCCACTGCTTCCAATGTAAGTATTACGCCTCAGGTACTTGGGCTTATTCTTACAGGTTCCGTGAATCCGGTATTTGTAAGTTCGCCTGTTCCGGTGAGCAAAAGTGTCGCAGGCGGCACAACGCAGTACTTCACCTGGATATATAACGCAGGTACGCAGACGGGAACAGTAAGTTTCACCGGCCGCGCAATTGGAACAGACGCAAACGCAGGCTGGCTTGTTACAGGAACTCAGGTTCAAAGCAATGATGTCAGCGTGCTGACAAGCGCGGTGCTTACAAGCGAAATAATAATATCTGACACTGATGTCAGCGTCGGGCAGGTAATTACAATAATAATGTCAGTTACAAATGAAGGCGGTTCCACCGGTAATTCCGTCAACGCAAGCGCGCTTACGGTTTATAATTCCGGATCAGGCGCGGCAGCACTTGCATCAGGGCCGGTACCTGCAAATGTAACTTTAAATTCCACACAAAGCCAGCTTTTCACTTATACATATAACGCCACTCAGGCGGGTACTGTTTATTTCAGCGGTAACGCAAGGGGAAATGACGCAACTTTTGGATTGATTAATTCAAACATTTCAAATTCCCCGGCTGTTACAATTCAGAATGCGGTAAGCCTTGGCGCAACTATCACTGCATCCCCGGAAATTGTTTCTACCGGACAGTATATAACGGTTGTAATGTCTGTTACAAATAACGGGCAGGCAACAGCTGTTGGTGCAATTGGTGTTACACCGACAACTGCAGGCGCGGGTTCAGTTGTACTGCTTACATCGCCCGATGCCGTTAATATTTCCGGCGGCACAACGGCACACTTTACATGGACTTATTCTGCTAATTCTTCGGGAATTGTTAACTTTACTTCCAGAGCTGTGGCTGTTGATATCAACAGCGGGCTTGTAAAACAAAGTTCTTTACTTACGTCTGCGGCTGTAACAATTAATAGCGAGGCTGTTTTAACCGCGCAGGTTTCCGGGCCGCAGGTTGTGGCAAATGATGGTACGATCTATACAATTGTAATGAGCGTTACAAACAGCGGGCAGGCAGCGGCGCTTAATGTTGTGCCAAACCTTTCATATGTAAATGTGGCGGGCGATGCGGCGGCTTCAATCATCACAGGGCCTGTTCCTGCGAATGCAGTTATAGACGGACTTTCCAATACTTTATTTGTATGGACTTATTCGGTTCAGGGAAGCGGAACGATTCAGTTTACAAGTCTTGCTTATGGAACTGATGAATATTCAGGAGCTTTGGTTTCTGCTGCTGGAAATATATTAACAAATGTGGTTCAGACACCGCAGCCGCTTTTAACTATGCCTTCAGTTACATCATTACCTGCTCAGGTAACTATAGGGCAGATAATAACTGTAGTAGCCGGTGTTACAAATAATGGCCTTGCGGATTCGCTTGCGACATCCGCAGATGCTTACGCGGCTTTGGGCTCCACCGCTTCTGTAATATTACTCTCAGGGCCGGTTCCGTCATCAGCGGTTATTCCGGCAAACGGCGGTTATGCACAGTTCACATGGACTTATTCCGCAGACGGCAGCGGTGAAGTCTGGTTTAATGCGTCAGTTTATACGGGCGCAATAACAAGCCCGATTGGTTCCGGTAATACGGTTACGGTACAAAGCCAGCCGGTACTTTCAATAACTTATCAGCCCATAGTTTCGCCGAAAAGTGTTGGCCAGCAGATAACGGTTGTAATGAATGTTAACAATTCGGGAGAAGCAGCTGTTAATAATACAGTTCCGCTAATTACGGTTATAGGCGACGCAAGCAGCCTTTCACTTGTATCAGGCCCGCTGCCTGCATCCGCAAATATTGCAGGCGGAGCTTCTGCCGCATACACGTGGAGATATTCAACATCCAACACAGGCACTGTAAGTTTTTACGGTGAAGTACAGGGCAATGATTCAAACAGCGGACTTATAAAAACCGCGGTACCGGTAACGTCTTCACAGGTTGTACTTCAGTCGCCGTCTGTATTAACTGCGGGTTTAATATTACCTTCAACAGTTTCGCTATATCAGATTTACACTGTTGTGATGCATGTAAGCAATACCGGAAGCGCGGCAGCGGTAAATGTAACTGCGCCTTCGGCTTTAAATCTTACGGGCAGCACCGGCTCCAGTATTAAAGTTTCCGGCCCTTTACCCGGGCCGCAGACTATAGCGGGCAATTCTTCGGCTTACTATACCTGGACATATTCAGCAGTTGGGACAGGCAGCATGAATTTTTCCGGAAATGCAACAGGCACTGATAGTAATTCCGGTGTAGTTGTTACAAGCACAAACGCAGTCCGCGGACTTATAATAGAAAAAGCGTCCAAACTGACTTCTGTAATAACAGCAGCACCTGACCCTGCGAAAACAGGGGAACTTGTAACTGTTATAATGGCTGTTTCTAATGAAGCGGGAGCTGCAATTGCAATGAATGTAAGCGTTACTCCGCAGCCGCTTGAAGTTGTGGTTGACGGTCTTGCAAGGACGGTAGCTTCTGTTTCAATACCGGCGCCTGTTGCAAGAAATATTGCAGGCGGTTTAGTAAGTTACTTTACCTGGGTATATCAGCTTGGCAGCGGAAACGGAAGTGTTTCTTTCTCCGCCAGTGCAATAGGCACGGATGGAAATGCGGGATGGACAGTAACTTCGGCAAAAGTTTCAAGCAATATAGTGGAAGTAAATGACAGCGCTGTGCTTGATTCGCAGCTTTCTGTAAGCGCGGCAACGGTCAGTGTCGGGCAGCTTATAACAGTACACATGACGGTAACAAACAGCGGCGGCGCCGCAAGCAATAATACAAACGCAAATCCGCTTACAGTATTTGGAAACGGAAGCGCGGTATCTATACTGCCTGTATCACCGGCAAATGTTGTAATTAACAGCCTTGCTTCACAGGTCTTTACATATACATATTCTGCGTCAGGAAGCGGTACGGTATATTTCAGTGGAAATGCAACCGGCACAGATTCCACATTTGGAACGGTATCTTCGTCAGTCACCGGTTCGCAGGGTGTTATAATAGAAACAGCTGTAAATCTTGCGGCTAACTTAAGGGCATACCCGCTTCAGGTAAGTGTTGGACAGATGGTTACGGTAGATATGACAGTCACCAATAACGGGCAGGCGGATGCTTTAAATGTAAATGGAGTAACACCGGTAATTTCAGGCACCGGTACTTTTACGGTTAATACAACCCCGGTAAATCAGACAATAGGCGGAAATTCTTCCGCGGAATTCAGGTGGATATATCAGGCAACCGCACCGGGAACTGTAAGCCTTACGACAAGGGCGCAGGGAACGGATGAAAATTCTTCAGTTGTAAAACAAAGCGGACTGCTTACATCTCCTATAATAACAATTCAGTCGCCGGCTGCACTTACTGCGTCTATTACCGCAGCACCGTCAACTGTAGGAACAACAGGTTTCACGGTCACAGTAATAATGGCAGTCACCAATAACGGGCAGGCTACAGCTAATGCAGTTACACCTACCGGTTTTGCGGTAGAAGGGACTGCAGGTTATACAATTGCAGGCGGACCATCACCTGTAAGCGTAACCATAACCGGCGGTTCCACAGGATATTTCACCTGGATTCTTAATCCGACATCAATTGGAACATTATATGTCACGGCAAACGCGGCAGGAACAGATAATAACAGCGGCCTTATGGTTCAGACTGCAGCTCAGGCTGAAAGTAATCACGTCACGGTTCAGCCTAATGTTCCTGTGCTTTTAAGCTGGATAAATGTAACCCCGGCGGTTATCAATCAGAATCAGATGTATTCAATTATAATGAGCGTAAGTAATACAGGTGTGGTACCTGCAACGGCAACTACTCCTGACCCAATTGTTCCAATTCTTGACAGTGTTTATGTGTCAGGCCCGGATCCTTCAACTGCAAATATTCCTGCCGGAGGTTATGCCGGTTTCACATGGGTTTATAGAAGCGCTGCCACAACAGGAACAGATGTAATAATGAATCTGGCACGAAGCCTTGGTGAAGTAAGTACGGATATTACTTCCGGTTCTTCTAATTCGCTGCAGGTTGTTGCCGATGCTTCATTAGCACAGGATATTTTTATTGTTCCTTCCACGGTCAGTGTGGGGCAGACAATAACGGTAAGGATTAACGTTACTAATACGGGCGGCAGCCTTGCGGAAGGAGTTGTTTCGTTATCTCCTATTAAAATTGGAACAGGCAACTTTAATTATCTGACAGGTCCGGCACCGGCTTCAATTAATATAGCATCCGGCGCTAACGCCTGGTTTACCTGGACATATCAGGCAACAGCGGCAGGAAATCTTGCGGTAAATACATCAGTTATCGGGTATTCCACATACAGCAAAGCCACAATAACTTCTGTAGCTTCAGACAGTAATTATATCAGCATTGAATCACCTGCAGCGCTTAGTTCGTCTATATATACACCTGCGGCAAAAAATATAGGGCAGTGGCTTACTGTAACAATGGTGGTTTCAAATACAGGCAATGCACCGGCAGTTAATGTTACACCTCCTACTTCGTTGATACTTGCGGGAACAGGCGGAGCAATAAGAATAAACGGACCGGCACCGGCAGCGGCGTCAATAGCGGGCGGAACATCACAGGTATATCAGTGGACATACAGTGCGGCGGGCGCGGGAACGGTAACATTCTCCGGAAACGCATCAGGTTCCGATGGCAATTCAGGCGCTGCGGTTTCAAGTTTTATTACGACAAGCAATGTATTAACTGTTCAGACGGGGGCTTTGTTAAGCGTAAACCTGACTGCGGCACCTGCAATAACCGGCACCGGTTATCCGATAACAGTGGTTGGGGTAATAACCAACAACGGACAGGCAACAGCGAATAACGTAAGGATGTATGAACTGGATG
>PGYV01000016.1 GCA_002839855.1 Candidatus Goldiibacteriota bacterium HGW-Goldbacteria-1 | reverse complement strand
CCGTCATGTGAGGGTACAAAGCGTAGTTCTGGAAAACCATGGCTATGTCGCGGTCTTTTGGCGGAATGTCATTTACAAGCTTGTCATCAATGTACATTTCACCGGATGTGATTTCTTCAAGGCCCGCTATCATCCTTAATGTGGTTGTCTTTCCGCAGCCTGACGGCCCTACAAGGATTAAAAATTCCTTGTCTTCACATGTGATGTTTGCGTCCTTAACAGCTGTCACGTTTCCGTACTTTTTCCAGATGTTTTTTAATACAACACGCGCCATTTAGTTCCTCCTATGAAGTCATCCTGTTATTTTTATGTGTATTTTTCTTTTTCTTGGCCCGTCAAATTCGCAGAAATAAATCCCCTGCCAGGTACCAAGGACAAGCTTTCCGTTTTCAACAATAAAAAACATTTCACAGCCAAACAAAGACTGTTTAATATGGGAATCCGAATTGCCTTCGGCGTGAATATAGCCGTCATTAACCGGAATCATATCCTGCATTTTTCTTAGTATATCTTTTGTTACCGCAGGGTCTGCATTTTCATTAACGGTAAGGCCCGCAGTAGTGTGAGGTACCATTAAAAATACCATTCCGTCCCGCGCTTTATTTAAGTCAACCACCGCCTGCACATCAGCTGTTATTTCAACCAGCTCACACCTTTTTGTGGTGTTGATTTCAAGCGTGTGCATTTTACTTAAACTTAACCGTAAGCCCTATCCTGTGTGTGCTTTCAAGAACACCGTACTGTCTGTACGCGTAATCCACCGAATATATATCTATCTTTATTCCCGCGCCGATTACAAATCCCGCAAGTATTGACGGGCCGGCGTAGTTTTCATAGTAATAGTTTTTATCAAGCATTCCCTGATACTGATAGCCAAGCCTTAAAACAAGCAGATCCCTGTACCAGTATTCCATGCCCGCCGCTACGATTCCGTTTGTCTCTATGGGCTGGATGTAATCAAGGCTTAAGATAAGATTTCTCACCGCCGAATAGCTTAAACCCACCCTGAAATTTATAGGAAGCAAAAACGCTTCACCGAAACCAAATTTTGGGCCCAGATTCTGAAATGCTATTCCGGCTTTTAACCCTTCAACGGGGGTGGTATATATTGCGCCGATGTCACCGGCAAAACCAAAAGCTGATTTGTCGTCAATTGCGGAATTAAAAAGTTTTATAGTCACGCCAAGGGAAAGGTCCTTATTGATTGTGGTACCGTAGGCAATACCAAAACCAAGGTCAGAAGAATTAAACGAACCCTGCGGATTTCCTAAAATATCCCACTTTTTAATATCCCCTGAATTTACATAAACCACCGAAAGCCCAAAAGTACCAATTTCACCGGCAGGATATGCAAGCGCAAGATAGTCATAAAAAATATCCGCGAACCACATAGTATGCATAAATGATACCTGAAATCCCTGAAGCTGTGATAAGCCCGCAGGATTCCAAAGAATTGAATGTACGTCGTCCGCAACTGCCGTGTAAGCCCCGCCCATTGCAATAGGCCTTGCACCCTGCTCCAGCTTTAAAAATACAGCGGAAGTTGTGCCCTGGTCAGCATATGAAGTTAACGTTAAAACAAACATAAATACAGCCGTAACAGCCGTAATTAAATACCTTTTTATCATTAACAATCACCTCGATTATAATTAAATAAAATATATCATTTTGCCCATAGGGTGTCAAGGATATTTTACCCCATATAAAACGGCATCGTACAACAGTTTTAGACAACCCTCGCGCGCAATTGTTGCGCCAAAAAAGCCCTTATTTTATTGTGTTTTTTGTGGTTTTCGTATTATAAAATTTTATTTTAAAATTTCAGAAAAGCCTTCCATAAACGCGCCATTTGTAATCACCGTCTTTTTTATGTTTAACCGTTAAAAACAGGTAATTAAGGCCTTCCTGCGATGACAGATAAGCTGCGGTTATTTCCGCCTGTTCACCGTATTTTTTTATATCTTCAAAATCAAATTTTTTTACAAGACTGCCGTTTGCCACTTCATAAAAACCTTCCCACGTTGCCAGATATACAGAATTGTTCAAACGCATAAAATTTACCATATTCTCTGTAACATCACCAATTTTTACCGCATCCCCGCCGGTAATACCGCGTTTCATAAGCATAAGGGCGGGATTCCCTTTTTTGTAAGCCATATAATAAATATTGCCGCCTGCCATCTGCGGAAGCATGGCATTGTCAATTTCATTGAATGTGCCGTCCGTAATATTTCTTATGCGGATATGGCGGGTGTTAAGATAATTATAACGCGTATAGGCAAGATACCTGCTGTCATCCGAGAACACCGGTTTAAAAAATGCGTCCCTTATTGCAATGCTCATCCTTGCGGGCGGCTGCGCGGGGCGGTCTTCCACTTCTTCGTTGAATATTACTTTCTTCTGCCTTATATCCGCTATTCCCACAGATCCGTTAAGCGAAGAACCCAATTTGATGGTAAACGCGGCCAGGCTGCGGTTGGGGCTTATTTCTATATTTTCAATATAAACCGCCGGGATTTGGGTGATACCTTCAGGTGATTTTTTTCTGATAACAAAGCCTTCCGGATTCATCGCCATAAAGCGGTTCCAGGAAGGTTTGGGAGACAACGCGTTTTTTTCAACTAAATTCCCTTTTTCCCATCTTATAAAAAACGGCCGGTACTGCAGCATTGTTGTAAGAGACATTGTTGAAGGCTCACCCTGCTGAACGGCTGTAAATTTTTCTTTTGAAAGTTCAACATTTTTGCCGCACGAAACAAAAAACATTACCGCCATAAAAAATAACGGCAGCAGCCTGTAACGCATTTTTATCTTCCGCGCCGGGCAAGCAGTTCCACAGCCTTAAGCCTGGACATTTCACGCATCAGTTCCATCTGTATCCTGTCGTAATCCACGTCATGCTGCGTTTTAGACTTAAGAAGTTTTTCCTGCTCTTCCTTGTTGCGTTTAATACGCTCTATGTCAAATTCACCGGCTTTGTCAACCGTTTCAACAAGAAGCACAGCGCTGTCATGCGCCACTTCAATGTAGCCGCCGCTGACTGCCATTAATTCCTGCGTGTTGTCGGGCCTTTTTAATTCAACCACACCCGGCGCCAGCGCAGTGGCAAACGGCGCGTGCCCCGGAAGTATTCCAAATTCACCGTCAATTCCGGGAGCCACAAGGCTTTTTATTTCGCCTTCAAATATTTTTTTATCCGGCGTGACTATGTCAAGTTTTATCAAATTGGCCATTTTTTTTCTCCGTTACACCATTGTCTTTGCGCGTTCAATTACTTCATCAATGCTGCCTGTCATATAGAAAGCCTGTTCCGGAAGGTTATCAAGTTCGCCGGATACAAGTTTTCTAAAGCCCGATACTGTTTCTTTTACAGGCACGTATTTTCCTTCCTGTCCTGTAAACGCCGAAGCCACAAAGAACGGCTGGCTTAAGTATTTCTGTATCCTTCTTGCCCTTCCCACTATAAGCCTGTCTGCTTCCGCAAGTTCGTCTATACCAAGGATGGCGATAATGTCCTGAAGATCTTTATATCTCTGAAGAATTCTCTGCACTTCTTTTGCCACATTGTAATGTTCTTCGCCGACAACTTCAGGCGTAAGAATTGACGATGTGGAATCAAGCGGGTCAACCGCGGGGTAAATACCAAGCGATGTAAGCGCCCTGTTTAAAACAGTTGTCGCGTCAAGATGCGCGAAGGCTGTTGCAGGCGCCGGGTCAGTTAAGTCATCGGCAGGAACATATATGGCCTGAACCGATGTGATGGAGCCCTTTTTAGTTGAAGTGATTCGTTCCTGAAGCTCCGCCATTTCTGTTGAAAGGTTCGGCTGGTATCCTACAGCTGAAGGCATACGGCCTAAGAGCGCGGAAACTTCTGAACCTGCCTGCGTGAAACGGAAAATATTGTCTATGAATAAAAGGACGTCTTTGCCGGCTTCATCCCTGAAGTATTCAGCTTCAGTAAGGCCTGTTAAACCCACCCTTAACCTTGCGCCCGGGGGTTCATTCATCTGTCCATATATAAGCGAAGTCTTGCTGATAACGCCGGATTCCATCATTTCATTTCTTAAGTCTGTACCTTCCCTTGTACGCTCGCCTACTCCCGCAAATACGGAATAGCCGCCGTGTTCCTGCGCGATGTTTCTGATAAGTTCCATAATAACAACAGTCTTGCCCACACCGGCGCCGCCGAACAAGCCTACTTTTCCGCCTTTAGGGTACGGGCACAGCAGGTCAATAACCTTTATGCCTGTTTCAAGCATTTCTGTCTTAATTGCCTGTTCTTCAAATGTAGGAGGACGCCTTCTGATAACGCTGAACTTGTCTGTCTTAACCGGCCCTAAATAATCCACCGGTTCGCCAAGCACGTTTAATACCCTTCCAAGTGTGGCTTCGCCTACAGGCACCCTGATGGGCTCTCCTGTATCTTTTGCCTTCATGCCGCGGCTTATGCCGTCTGTGGAGCTCATGGCCACGCAGCGTACAGTGTTGTCGCCCACGTGGGTGGCAACCTCTGTAGTTAAGTTAATTTCGTGTTCTTCGCCGTTCATTTCATATTTTCCGGTAACCTTTACGGCGTTGTAAATTTCCGGAAGCTTTCCCGAAAATTCAATATCTATGATAGGCCCTATAACCTGTACCACTTTTCCTTCGCTCATGCCTTCTTCCTCCTTAATTATTGGCTTTTAGCCGTTTTTATTGTTTTTAAATTTACTAACCTTTTATGGCGTTTGCTCCGCCCACTATTTCCAGAATTTCGTTTGTAATTGCCGCCTGCCTTGTCTTGTTGGCCAGAAGGGTAAGGCTGCGTATCATATCGTTCGCGTTATTTGTGGCCTTTTCCATTGAAGCCATCCTGACCCCGTGTTCGGAAGCCTGCGATTCAAGCACCGCGCTGTAGATGGTTGTCTTAACGTACCTTACAAACAGATTTTCAAGCACGGCTTTTTCCGAAGGTTCATATATGAAATCCCTTTTAGCGTGCTGTTCCGTGCTGCCTTCAAACACCACCGGCAGAAGCTGTTTCTTGATTATATTCTGTGTTAAATTTGTCTGGAATTTGCTGTAGATAAGCGTAACCTTTCCGTATTTGCCGGAGCTGAAATTATCTATTACCATTTTGCCAACCTCTTCCACGTCCGGCCAGCCTATGTAACGGTCATTGAATTTGAATTTTTCATTTTCCTTGCCAAATCTTTTTAAAAGGTCAAACCCTTTTTTGCCGATGTAAAAAAGCGACATGTCCGGATTTTCCCTCATCATCATCATGACTTCTTTTGCCAGGTTGCCGTTGAAGCTTCCGCACAGCCCTTTATCAGCCGTGACAAGTATTACAGCTTCTTTTTTTACTTCCGGGTGCTCTTTTAAAAGCGGAAACCGCGAGCCCGCGTCGCTTGACATAAGCTCGCCTATTACCTGCGAGATTTTTTCAGCGTAAGGCCTTGATGCCAAAGTCCTGTCCTGGGCTTTGCGCAGCTTGGCCGCAGAGACCATTTTCATGGCCTTTGTTATCTGCTGAATATTCTGGGCGCTTTTTATCCTTTTTCTGATGTCCCTTAAAGTAGCCATTTAAAGCTCCTTTTTTATTTTTTAAACGTTGCCCTGAATTCCGATATTGCCTTGTCTATCTTTTTGTTGATGTTGTCCGTAAACTTTTTTTCTTTTTTCAGGTCTTCTATCACGTCGCCGTGCTTTTCATTGACGTATTTTAAAAGCCCTTTTTCAAATTCCCTTACGTCTTCAAGCGCCACGTCATCAAGGAACCTGTTGATACCGGCGTAGATTATAACCAGCTGGTCTTCAACGGGAAGCGGCAGATTGTTTCCCTGTTTTAATATTTCTTCCATCCTGCGGCCTAAAGAAAGCTGTGCTTCGGATGATTTGTCAAGCTCTGTGCCGAACTGCGCGAAAGCCGCAAGTTCCCTGTACTGTCCCATGTCAAGTTTAAGTTTTCCCGCAACCTGCTTCATACCTTTTATCTGAGCGTTGCCGCCGACCCTTGATACTGAAAGCCCTACGTTAATGGCAGGCCTTACACCCGCGGAGAAAAGGCTGCTTTCAAGGAATATCTGCCCGTCTGTGATGGAAATAACGTTGGTCGGGATATAAGCCGAAATATCGCCGGCCTGTGTTTCAATTATAGGCAGCGCGGTAATGGAGCCGGAGCCAAGTTTTGCTGATAACTTTGAAGCCCTTTCCAGAAGCCTTGAGTGAAGATAAAAAACGTCTCCCGGATAAGCTTCACGGCCCGGGGGCCTTCTTAACAGAAGCGACATCTGCCTGTAAGCGGCAGCGTGTTTTGAAAGGTCGTCATAAACTATAAGCACGTGCTTGCCCTGCCACATGAATTCTTCGCCCATTGCGCAGCCCGCGTAAGGAGCCATATAAAGGACAGGCGCGGGTTCAGAAGCGCCGGCGCATACTACGATTGTATATTTCATAGCGCCGTACTGTGTAAGGGTATTTACAACTTTTGCCACAGTGGACTGTTTCTGCCCGATGGCAACGTATATGCAGATTACGCCTGAATTTTTCTGGTTGATGATTGCGTCTATTGCAATTGTGGTCTTGCCTGTCTGCCTGTCGCCGATTATAAGTTCGCGCTGTCCGCGGCCTATCGGTATCATGGCGTCAATAGCTTTGATGCCTGTCTGCATGGGTTCGTTAACCGGATCCCTGTCAACAACTCCCGGCGCTATGACTTCTACCGGCCTTATTTTAGAGGTGTTAATAGGCCCTTTGCCGTCTATCGGGACTCCAAGCGCGTTGACAACCCTTCCTATCATTTCATCGCCTACCGGAACGGATAAAATTTTCCCGGTACGTTTTACCATATCGCCTTCCTTGATGCCTTTATCGTCGCCCATTAAAACCACGCCGACATTGTCCTTTTCAAGGTTAAGCGCGACACCCATTATGCCTCCGGGGAATTCTACAAGCTCCATGGACATAACGTTGTCAAGCCCGAACACACGGGCAATACCGTCGCCTACCTGAATTACTTCGCCTACTTCGCTTAAAGTAACCTTTGTTTCATAATTTTCAATCTGCGCCTTGATAATTCCTGTAATTTCATCCGGTCTTATCTGCATTGCTTCCTCCTTGAGGTATGTCAGTTATTTTTTCTTTTTTGTGTTCTTTTTTGCTGGTTTTTTCGGGCTCTTTTTTGCCTTTTTCTTTACCTCTTTAAGTTCCTTTTTCATTGTGTCAAGGTACTGCCTTACGCTTGCGTCAATTAATGTCATCCTGTCCCTTACTATAATTCCGCCAAGGATTCCGGTGTCTACCCTTGCGTCCATGCGCACTTTCTTTTTAAATGAAGTTTCAAGCTGTGCCAAAACCTTTGCTTCTTCAACCGGCGTTAATGTGTACGCGGTCTTTACCTGAATCTGTTTTATGCCGGCAAGCTCGTCCGCTTTCTGCGAGTAAATCTCGTAAACGGAAAATAACAGCGCTTCCCTTTTTTTGTCTATCAGCAGGCACATAAAATTAAGCGCCAGCCTTGAAATCTTTTCCTTAAATTCATTTGTGACAACCGCCCTTTTATCCGCTTTGCTTACGCCGGGGTGGCCAAGAATCGCCGCAAAATCACGGTTGGCTGAAACCGCGGACTGCAACAGCTGCAGGTCTTCCCTTACTTTTTCTATCTGGTTTAAATTCGCCGCCGCCTGAAAAAGCGCTTCGGTGTATTTTGTAGGTAACGTAGTGTTTATCATCTAATCACCCTTTTTAGTTTTTTCCTATATTTTCAATTGCGTCCTGAACAATATCCGCCTGCGCTTTCTTTGACATGCTTGCCTTTACAATCTTTTCCGCAGCAATAACAGCTATATCAACAATGCTGCTTTTTACATCTTCTATCGCTTTAACTTTTTCCGCTTCAATTTCTTTTTTTGCTTCAACTATAAGCTTATGCCCTTCTTCTTTTGCGGTTTCAATTATTTCATGCCTTGACCTTTCGCCTTCTGCAACCGCTTTTTCAAGCGCCGCGGAGGCGTTTAAGTGCATCTCCCTCATCTTTGTTTCGTATTCTTCTTTCATCTTCTGCATTTCATCGCGGTCTTTTTCCACTTTATCAAGCGTGTCCGTGATGTATTTTTCCCTGTTAGTAAGCGTCCTGATAAGCGGCTTTAAGAAGAATATCCATATCATAGGAACCGCCAAAAGAAAAGTTATAAGCTGTACCAGCAACACCGCTTTATCTACTGAAACCATTTTTATCCTCCTGTATTTTATCCCTTTTGGGATTTAATTATTTCTATTATATGCCTTTTAATAATCCGTTATTTCTATGAGTGCTAAGCGGGCCTTGCGGCCCGCGTGAATACTATCCTATGAAAAGATCCTTGAACGGGTTTGCAAATATAAGGATAAGGCCTACAACAAGCGCGTAAATTGTAAGTGATTCAATGATAGCAAGACCAAGGATAAGGACACCCTGAATCTTACCTGCAGCTTCCGGCTGCCTTGCTACGCCTTCCGCAGCTTTCGCTGTGGCCATTCCCTGTCCAATTCCGCATCCAAGTGCTGCAAGCCCTACACCCAACGCTGCCGCTAAAACGGAGAACGCAAAGAAAGTAACGCTTTCATTTGTCGCTTTTCCCGCCGCGCCTGCCGCTTCGCTTGCCATTGCTACACCAACTAATCCCATTACAAAAATTGCCATAAGCACTACAAACCTGAACTTTTTCAAAATCTTCCACCTCCTGTTAATATATTTGAATTAATGTTCTTCGCTGTGTTCATGCGAAGCTACCGCTCCGCTGATATATATGGCTGTAAGCAGGGTGAAAACCCCCGCCTGAATAACACTTACAAGGACGCCAAGCACAATTATAAGCGGCCTTAATACAAAAGAAAAACCCGCCATCATCGCGCTTATCGCGTTTGAATTAACTGTGGGCCAGAACAAAAGAACAAGCACGATAAGGACGCCAAGTAATATTTCTTTTGCCATAATATTTCCGAAAAGCCTGAAAGAGAGTGATACAGGCCTTGAAATGTCACTCATTAATTCCACAAAAAACATAAACGGTTTAAGCCAGCCCGGAACCGCGTCCCCGCCCGTATAATGCGCAAGGTATTTGATAATGCCCTTTACCCGTATGCCTTCAAACCATTCCATTATGAAAACACAAATAGCAAGGGTGACAGTAACGGTAAGCATGCTGGTGGGCGAAATAAGCCCCGGTATTAACCCCATTAAATTGCCGACAAGAATATACATAAAAAGCATTAAAAGTATGGGATAGTAACGCGGCGCCTGCTTGCCTATTACGGAATCCGCGTAATCCGTTATGTATTTAATGAACCATTCCACAAGATTCTGCGCGCCCTTTGGCCTTAAATCGCGTTTCAGGTTGCCAAGCCACAGTATAAAAATTACTATGGCGAAATCCAGCATCATCATAAGGACAATGGTAAAAGCGTGATTGTCAAGAAAAGGGATAAATGAATGATAGTGCAGTGATTCTCCCATTGCGTCTCCTTTATATAGTTTTTTTATTTTCTTTAAATAAAAGCGTGTGCCCTATAAGAACCGCGGCTGTTGCCGCAAAAATGCCTGCTAAAAAGCCCTTTATTGAAATCACTTCCCTGAACTTTATTACCGCAAACACCGCCGCGCCTATTACAAGTATCTTGCCCATGTATATCATGACCACAGATACCGCTTTCTGCACGGGCTGCCCGTCGCCGGAAACAATACCCTTTACCGTAAACGTTATCGCCAGGTAATTTAAGGCAAAAAGCATAATGCCGGAAACAGCCCCCAGCGCCAGCCTTAAATCAAAAAAAGCCGCCGCCATTGAAACTGCTGCCAATATAACAAGCATAATAAAAACCTTAACGTTTGGCGTCATCTTTAAACCTTCCCGTCTTCACAAAGATATTGACGAATCCGGATACTATTCCAAAGAGCAGAAATATTATAGTAAATACCGGCTTTAATCCGGTAAGTTTATCCAGCAAAAGCCCGATTCCAAGCCCCGCAAACGTGCATATTACAAGGGTGAAACCAAGTGTGCCAAGCGTGCCTAAACTTTTAAGCCCTTCCCTTAAATCACTGTCCATTTTCATTGTTTAAGAACCGCCTACCGTATCTTAAAACATCGTTCCATCTTTAATTTTGAAAAATTTTTTACTTATGAAAATCCGAAGGCTTAATGTCTTTTAAGAATTCCTTGAAGTCCTGCATTTCTTTTTCGTATTTCTCTTTATCCATTATAGTGGCTTCCATAATTACGTTTTCCGCCACAAATATAGGGGCGTCCGTCCTTAGCGCAAGCGCTATGGCATCTGACGGCCTGGAATCAATTTCGTATTCAGTCTTTCCGTCGTTCAGGATAATCTTCGCGAAAAAGGTGTTTTCTTTAATGGCAGATATCATAACCTCTTCAACTTCTATCCCTGTTGTTTCCAGAATAACCTTTAAAAGATCGTGTGTCATTGGCCGCGGTACTTCTATGTGTTCAAGCGCCATTAAGATTGCATCTGATTCATAAACCCCCACCCAGATGGGCAGGTATCGCTTTTCTTCCTTATCAGACAGTATCACAATGGGCATGCGCGATGTGGAATCCGTGGCAAGCCCGCTAACTTTCATTTCTATCATCCATTACCTCGTTAAATTTCAATAAGCAAATTTAAAATGATAATACAACAAGGTTTTGATTTTGGCAATAGTTTTTTGGGTGCTTGCGAAAGAAATGCAGCTCGGCGGTTCAGCAGCTCGGCAGCTTGGATTTAGTTTTGCCGTGGCAGGCGCGCCTTTTTAATACCGAGCCTATAATAGTATTGCCCGGTATTATGCGCGGCAGTTGATTTTAACAACACACTTTATTTTAACTAACAAAAAACACCCTATTTATTAAAATTAAACAAAAACGCTATATTTATTGCCATTTATTCTTATAGTGTCTTGAGTCAAGACTTGGTGTTAATTTATTCTTATGGTTGGCACGCAGTTTCAAATCAGGCTCTAAAACCTTTTTCTCCAAACTACTAATAATAATGTTATTACCACTCCCTACTTTTGTATCTCCAATAATACCATCCCAAATCATTAATTTTTTCTGTATGATATGCTTCTTTCAATACGTGATTTACCTCTTTTGTTAATATATTTCCAGGACTTTCCACAAATATCAGCCCACAATTCGCAGCCCAAGACGTCCTAAAAAAATAAATATAATTCTTGTTATATTCTTCCCTGCTTAAACTATAAACATTTGCTTTGATTAATAAATTATTCAAATTTCTATCTTCAATAATATATTCTTTACCCTTTAAAATATATGACATTTTTTTATTTGTACCTCTTACGATGTTAAACGAGTCGTCTTCAAATAATTTAAGTCGATTAATCAAATCTATATACTGTGTCCGTTTTCTTTTCAATAGTTTGCTCTGATAATCAAGAGAATTCATATTATACGTATAAATAAAACAGCAAATTAAACTTAGTAAAAAGAATATTAAAGTCGTCTTTTTCACTTCAATATCCCGGAGTACATTGATATATCTATCCCTATATATCTAGTTAAAATAAAAACAGCGTCATCACCTGATTCACGACTTGATAAACTGCATTTGTATATTTTCATTTCAGTTTAACCTTTACCATATTTAAAAGTTCCCCGGCTTCCATTACAGCCTTTTCAGCTTCCTTCTGTTTTACAAGACGTTCCTCATACTCGGCCATGTTTTTTATACGTATCACCGACATAAACGCCTTTGAAACCGCATTTTTTTCACTGTCAGGATATGGGGCTGTTTTAACCAGCTCCGAAGCATCCTCGTGTTTGGGTGAAGAACACCGTTTGCCCAAAGCAAATACACAGTATGCATCAGCAGCGGAAATAACCGAATGGACTGCACTTACGGCCGCCGAATTATAATCCCGTGCCTCAACCGCTTTTCTGGCGCTTCGCAGATTTTCTTCAGCTTTTTGCAGGTAATTAGAACACATTGATTTTTCCACTGCTTTTGTATCTATTTTTTTTGTCATATTAATTTTATCCCCTTTTCCACATTCCTGATTATAGCAAGATTTTTCTTTGCTGCAAATTCTTTTTCCGTCAACAAATAGAAACCCAGCACATTTCCGTATAACTTCCCGCATTTAAAAGACATATTCTGAAGAAATTCTTCCATTTTTTTCTTATTTTTTTCGGACTCTACCAGAACAAAAAGGTCAATGTCACTGTTATAGTTTTCTTCGCCTCTGGAAACAGAGCCAAAAAGAACAGCCCTTTTTACAATCCCTTTCGGCAGGCTGCCAATCAGCATAGTTTTAAGGTGTTCTACCGGCAGATACTCCTCTTTTTTGTCATATAGTTTTTTAGCTATCAAATAAGCATAGCTGTCTGTCTTTGTCATCCACACCACTGATTTGCCGGCCCTGAAATTATAAACAAGGTTCATTTCCTCAAATTCCTTAAGCGTATCTATGGCCATTGAATGCGATACCCCGCATATTCTGGCCAGTTCCCTTCCTGTCATCCTGAACCCGTCCTTAAGCACATAATGAAGAATTTTCACTTTGGCATCTGATGACATCTGCATAATAATGTTTGTATTGAATCTCATCTTTGCTCCTTTGTAAGGTAATTACTTACAATTGTAATCTATGGGCTTACAAATGTCAAGATAGAGCTTAACGGATTAAACCCGAGGGACGGAGGGACAGATGCACGGAGGGACGGAAGGAAAACCATTAAAACAAATCCCAAAAAACGGGCCATACATAGCCCGTTTTTTGAGATGGGATAAAAAGAATTCTCCACACATAATATGGATAAAATTCAAACCAAAAACGAGGCGCAATATATTGCGCCTCTACGATAAAGGATAAAATCCGCGGGCTGAAGACCCGCGTCTACCAATACAAAAACCAAAATAATCAAAGCAATAAGTCATCAAAATAAACAAAAAAAAGAGGCGCGGGATACCGCGCCTCTAAATTATCCAAACAAAAAATAAATTAATACGTGCTGATTGAATCCAGATACAATTCCACGGGGGCTGTGTTATTCTCCACGGAAGATTCAAGCTGCAGGTATATTTCAAGCGTTTTTGCGTCATCCAGAACTTCATCTTTAGTGTACGCCCCGCCTTCCTGCATAGCGTTAAATCCAAAACCCGCATTAATCCATGCTGATGGCGCCGTAAAAGAAGCAAAAAGATATTCGCCTGTTGTGTTAACTACTTTAAAACAAATTTTTAGCGCGTCACTGCCGGTTAAGGTTTTAACAGAATTCGCGGCGTAAGATAATGTCTGAAACCTTAAATCAACGGAACCGCTTTCACTAAGATTAACCTTAACCCCAAGCTGCCCCTTATATACACTGCCTGTTCCAACAGCCTGAACAGTGCCTGTAATTGCCAAAACAAATCCGCTGAATTCCCTGGAAGAAAGGCCAAAATCTGATATTGTAGACCCTGTGCTGGTGAGAGATTCCCAGGCAGTACCAAACAGCGATACCATATCACCATCACTAAAATAATCAACCGTCACAGGCGTCGTTTTAACATAAGTGATATTATCAAGCCAAACCGCATCGCTTCCGGCGGTAATTCCATCCGTGTTTTTTACATATTCCCAGGATACATCGCTGCTGCCCGAAGAGAAATATAGGGTTTCTTTATACCAGTCGGTTTCCCCCGAATAAGAAAAGTATTCGGAACCGTCCATATAAAAACGCAGTAAGTCCCCGCTGTCAGTTGAAGTCTTTACATAATATTCCAGTTTTCCCGGGCCTTCAAAACTGGCGGTTATACTTGAAGCGCAGCCGTCAACAACAACACCGCTTTTTAAAGAATCCCCGCCTGAATATGACTGATTTGTAACCGCGGTCCAGGGCTGACATCCGCCCATAACAAAAGTAATCCCCATATTGTCTACAGCCTCCCCTATCGTGGGAGTATTTACGCTTGTAGGTTCTGCCTGCGGTTCTGCCGGCGCTGTCTTGCTGCATGCCGGAATTAATAAAGCCAAAACAATTACAATTGATACTGATAATAATAATTTTTTCACGTGTATTCCCTCCGCTAATTTTTAATGATTATACCCAATTGTGTAAAAACATCAAATGATATTTTAGAACCTGAGGGACGGAAGAGACAGCGGTTTAAGCTATAGGCAGTTAAGCAGAAGCGTAAAACCAAAAAGAAACAAACACCATGAATGAAAGCAAAAAAAATAACCATTAAATTAATAAAAAAAACGGGCCATACACAGCCCGTTTTTTTTGATGCCATTTTCAAAACAAGGCAAAACAACGCGCCTTAAAAGGCGCGGCTACCAAACCCCAAATCAAAACCAACTGCCGCGGGCTAAAGACCCGCGTCTACCAAATCCAAATCAAAAACAATAAATAAAAAACCCGGGCCAAAATAGCCCGGGTTTTTTGTGGATTACAAAAATATTATTAATTAAACTGTATGTCGTCTACCCAGATATCCATATTATCGCCGTCCGGGCTGGAAAAATGAAATGAGATGTTGTGCGCGTTTTCCAACACTTTATCAATCGCCGCTACATTTTCTTTTTTTACCCACTTTGGCTGCTTAAAATCTTTTCTTAAATCAAGTTTTACTGTCGTCCAACCCTCGGATACCTTGGATGTAATACCGCATTCATAATCCGCCCAATCCGTAAGACTTTTAGGACCATCAGATCCCTGCTCGCAAGTGCCGGCAGTATACGGAATCACCACCGTAAGCCTGCCGCCGGACACGTTCCCCTTAATCTTAAACTGAAGCGTTGTGTACATTTTTAAATCAACAGGTTCTGCCGTGGGACATCCGGAATTAAGCGATAGCGTTGCTCCCATTCCTACAAAATCCCATCCAAGTTTATTACCGGCAGTACCTTTCATCCTTGCTGCATAGCCCTTTCCATCCGCTCCCGGCTTGCTTAATTCAAACTTGCCCTGCGCGGGCCATACTTCAGAATTACCGCCTGCATTTGCATCATTATACGTGTACCACCATCCGCCCTTTACTGTCTGAACATTGCCGTCTTCAAAGTCATCCACTATAAACGGTTCTGCCGCAAATACCAGCCCTGAAAACACAAACATTACCGCTGCCGCCATTGCTGTAATCTTTTTCATACCTTCCTCCTTATTGTCCCGGATACCGGGAATTTTAATAAAATTGAATTTCATCTATCCAAATATCCATCTTTTCACCTTTATTGCCTTTCCATTCCCATTTAATCCTGTTGGCATTTTCAAGCACTTTATCTATTTTTACCGTGGTTCCCTTGGGCTGTTTAAACGACTTATAAAAATCAAGTTTAACGTCTGTCCATTCACTTTTTACAAGCCCGCTGATATCCGCCGTATAATCATTATTATCCGTAAGGCTTTGGCATAAAGTTTTATTTTCGTCCGGCTCGCCGGATTCGTGCGGCAGGATAAAGTAAAGCGCGCCGCCGGCAATATTGCCCTTCATCTTAAATTTAATACCTTTGAACATGGTTATATTTATCCCTGAACAGCGCGGGCACGAAGCGTGTTCGCTTAAATAGGTATTAACTCCCAAAGTGGTTTTTGCTTTATCCCCTGCATTCCCTGTAACGCGCACCGCATACCCTTTACCGCCAAAACCGGGCGCGCTTTTTTCAAACAGGTTTTCACAAGCTTTTGGCGCCTGCGGCCATACAACAGAGTTATTGCCCTCTGCGGAATCATCATAGGTGCTCCATACGCCGCCCAGATTGTTAGTCTGCCCGGGATTATTATTATCTTCCACCACCATAAAAACAGCCGCAAGCACTACCGCAAAAGCGGCTGCGCCTATTTTTACCGGCGCAAAATTAAAAAACGATTTCTTTTTTGTTGCCGCGGAATTTATAAGGGCATTTCTTAAGAACTCCCTGTTTTGCGGTATGGTCACATTTTCCAGCCGCGCTTTTTTAAAGTTTTTTTCTTCCATTTTAATTCTCCTTTTGCTCTTATATCTGATAACGTTCCAAAAAAAATTAGGTTGCGTTTTATCCGTTTATGGACGAAAAATACTTAATATCCGACTCTTTCCTTATCATATCCAGCGCTCTTGAAATAAGCGATTTTACAGTGCCTTCTTTTTTACCCAGTATTTCACATATTTCCTTTATGGATTTTTCCTGCAGGAATTTAAGCACAATTACTTCCTGATAAAGCGGATCCAGCTTAAGCATTGCCTGCTTAACCGCGCAGTACGCGCCGTTGGAATCTGCCAGTTCCTGCGCTTTTATTATTTCCTGCTGCATGTCCTGCCTTGAAGCGGGGCCGTCTATTTTATTATCTTCCAGATACGCTTCAAGGGATGAAGGTTCAAACTTTTTATGCCTGAAGTACGAAATAACCTCGTTTCCCGCCATGCGGTAAAGCCACGCGGAAAAAGGATATCCCATAAAGCGGAAGTTTTTTATATTTTTGTGGGCTTTAAAGAAAACCTCGGACGCTATATCCCTGGCTATTTCCGCGTTTCCCGTGCGGTACAAGATGTAATGGAATATTTTATCAAAATAAAAATCAAACAGCTCCGCGAACGCCTGCGGGTCCTGTTTTGCCCTGTTTATTATGTCCTTTTCATTTTCAAGACTCAAAAAAACCCTCCTGAACCTGGCAGCTCGGCGGCTCAGCAGCTCAGCGGCTCGGTTAAATCAAAAACTCACTCCATAACATTATAACGTATGGAACGGGAAAAGGTTGCATAAGAAGGATTATCCAATAAACTGTTAACCCATATCCCATATATAAAAGCTTTGTAACAGAAGGACGGATGCACGGAGGGACGGAAGAAACAGCGGTTTAAGCTATAGGCAGTTAAGCAAAAGCATAACCTCGTAAGAAAAGAAATTCTAGGAATAGAAATTAAGAACAAAAACCCATTAAAACTAAACCAACTGCCGCACCCTAAAGGGTGCGCCTACCACTACTAAAATCTACTTATAAAATCCGCGGGCTAAAGACCCGCGTCTATCCCTGCTTCTTACGCTCATATATTCGCTTCATCGCAGGGATTTCCGCTGCGCATGCTCGCTCCAACCAGACCTTCTAACCATCCAACCTTCCAAGCATCTAAGCATCCAATCACTACTCCGCTATCTGTTCCCTTATCCGTTCCCTGTATTTTCTAAGGTCGGCAACCGTTATCTTTTCCATTCCCTTTTTGCCTATTTCATCCACTATCTTTCCCATCTCTGCCCTTCTTTTATCATCCTCAAACCGCTGTGCGGCAAGTTCCTGTGCTTCCGCGTCTTCCGCATCAACGGACGCCAGCGTCAGCTCCCTTACGTTGTTCCTTAAATAGTTAATTTCAAACATGTATATTTCCTGGAAAAGTTCAAGGTATTCAATACGCTTTTCAATTCCCGGAACCCTTGCGTCTTCCACCGCTGACACAGACACGCTTTTAGCTATCGGGTCAGGCGCGGGAAACGGCACAGGCGCCCCCTTCTTTTTACATGACAAAAATACCAATGCCGTAAATACCACAAGTGATATTATAATTATTTTTTTCATATTATTGCCTCCACGTTTTTTAATAACTTCCCGTATATCTCATCACTGTTGCTTTTAACGGTGTCACTGTCGTTGCATCACGGAAAATGACATAAGGCATCTGTGCGGATGTGTCATATGACAAATCAACAAATTCCGCGGCTCCATCTGAAATATCATAGCCCACAATTTCCCAGACCCCTGTTTTATTTCTTGCCACAGTTACCGTGTTTCCCCTGCCCCCGTCTTTGTATGCCACAAACGGCGTGCCTGAATGTACAAACAGGGATATTGAATCGCAGTTGGTATTGGAGAATGTTGATGACCCCACATAAGACCACGCCGATGTTTCATATTTCATTACCGATACCCTTCCTGAATTACCGGTATCGCGGAAAGCCACATGAGGCGTCCCGTCAGAGTATACAAACAACGACGGCGAATACGAATTGCCAATTGAAATACCGTCAGCAGAACCAAAATTAACCCAGCCTTTAACGTCATAGATATCATACGCCATCACCCTTAATTTATACCCTTTATCCGGGTCGGAAAAAGCAACATAAACATAGCCGCCGTATGCAAAAAGGGATATTTCCGCAGTTTTTACGGAGGGTGATGTGGTACCCGCTTCTTCCCACACCCCAAACAGCGTGAATTTCTTAACATTCAGATAGTCTGCATTGTCCCTATAAGCAAGATAAATTGTATTATCGCTTTTATCTATCCCAAAAGAGATATCGTACGCGGCAGTTGCAGAGACATCTCCTGTGCCCACGTCCTGCCAGCTGCCGCCGGTGTACTTTTTTACAGTTGCTTTAAACCCTTTTGTGTCATCCCTGTAAGCTACATAAGGCACACCGTTGTGAACTTTTATTACTGTATCATAGGCAATCCCGTCTGAGATTCCCCCTTCGGGGCCTACAAATGACCACACACCGGATTCAAATTTTTTCACCACGGCTTTTTCCGAGTATCCCAGGTCCCTATACACAACATAAATGATTCCGTTATAAATGTCTATTGAATCAAAATCCGCCTGCCCTTTTGATATTCCTTTGGCTCCCATTACTTCCCAGAACGGCGTGGCAGTATTAGTCACCGTGGGCGTTCCCGTCGCAGTGGCTGTTATTGTGGCAGTGGCGGTTATGGTAATTGTGGGTGAAAAAGTGTGCGTCTGTGTGATTGAAAAAGTGGGAGTAATTGAATGCGTGGGCGTTATTGAATGCGTCAGCGTTATTGTTGAAGTCTGTGTTATTGTGGGCGTAGCCGAATGCGTGGGCGTTATGGTAAAGGTTGCCGTGACTGTGGAAGTGGGCGGTATAACGTGAATAAGCGGTGAGGATGCAATAGGATGAATATCCGCGCCGAACGGATCAACATAAGTTGTAAGCGTGTAAGTACCCGCACCGGCTGTCGCAAAACCCGGTTCAATTCCTGTTTTTTTATACCCGTAAATTATAGTTACAGTTCCGCCGGCCGGAAGATCTTTCACCCTTATTATCATATCCATAATATCTTCCTGAAGCCCCACAATTGAAGCGCCCGATGATGCAACAGCTGAAAACTGCCCGGCATAACCTTCTTCAACTTCCGGCGGAGTCCATCCTGCCGGCAGTGTTATTCTTATTGTTCCGCCTTCAACATCGCTTGTCCAGGCTGCGGCGCCCGCGGTGTAAACAAGCATTATTGTGTTCCCTGTTGTATTCTGCGTCAAATACTGCGGTATGACAGCCATTGTGCCTTCGCCTATTATCGGCGTGTTGGTTGGCGTAACTGATGGCGTTGGTATTAAAACTGTTACCTGCGGATTTACCGCAATAGGAAGCGTTGAATCCCCCATCTCTGCAGCTGACACTTCAAATGTAAAATTCCCGGCGTTTGGAATGTACGCGCCCGGCCCGCCCGATGACATAGATCCATAAGTTACAGCCACCTGGCCCGTTAAAGCTGAAAGCGATGCCACTTTTATTATCATTGTCCTGTCAACCGCGTCAATTCCCACAAGCTGTCCGCCTGACGGAAGCGATACTTCATAATAGCCGGGATTATTTCCCGCAAGGCTTGGAAGGCTCCATCCCGCGGGAACAGTAATTCTTAACGTGCCGTAAATCGGGCTTGGGCCCTGCCAGTTTATAGAACCGCAGTTGAATGTGATTGTTACCGTATTTCCATAAACGCCGGAAAATAACGGATTGGATGACGCTGACGCGGTACCGCTGTTGTATGTTATAACGTTTGTATTTGTAATGGTTACTGTAAGCGTGGGCGAACTATGCGTGTTTGTAACAGATGCAGTGGGCGTTGCAGTTTCTGTAAATGGAGGTGTTGGTGTCTGCGTTAAAGTAACGGTTGATGAATTTTCCGCCGTGGATGAATTTGACGGCGTTGCTGTCGCGGTAGCTGATAAAGTAATGGTAGGTGAATTTATCAAAAGTGTGTTTGTAATTGTTATCGTGGTTGTTGATGTTATTGAATTAACAGGTATTTCAGTATGCGTGGAAGTTATTGTGATTGTACCTGTATTAATAGCCGTGGGTACAGTTGTAATATCCGCAGGCGTATCTGTGGCTATAACAGGCGCAGGTGAAGGTGCGGTAAAGCTGTTTTTCTTTCCGCAGGAAAAAATAAAAATGGCGGCTGTCAGCAGGATTACAATGCCGATAAAAGCCTTATTTTTCATGCGTTTTCATTACCTCCAAGTCACATTTGCAGTTAATATATATAAATTATACAGGGATTCGATTCAGGTTACAAGTTACAAGTTACAAGTTACAGGTTACAGGTTACAAGTTGCAAGTTGCAGGTTACAAGTTACAAGTTACAAGTTGCAAGTTGCAAGTTGCAAGTTACAAGTTACAAGTTACAAGTTACAAGTTACAAGTTACAAGTTGCAAGTTACAAGTTACAAGTTGCAAGTTGCAAGTTACAAGTTGCAGGTTACAGGTTACAGGTTACAGGTTACAGGTTACAGGTTACAGGTTGTAAGTGACAGGTTGTAAGTGACAGGTTGTAACTTGTCAGCTGTAACTTGTAACCTGTAACTTGTAACCTGTCACCTGTAATTACCTTACCACCGTCAGTTTGCCGGAGGTTTCCTGATATTCCCCTTTTTTACTTCGGGCTTCAAGGCGGTAAACATATAGCCCGGACGCGCTTTTTGCGCCGGCATTGTTTCTTACATCCCAGTCAAACGCATTTGTGCCGGCGAAGAATTCCTGCTGTATTTTTCTTACAGGCTCACCTGAAACAGTGTATATATTAAGCGTAACTTCGGAATCCACGCTTACATAAAAAACAATTTTTGCGGATGACTTTGAAGGGTTGGGAAAAACATTAACGGTATTAAGCCAAAGATACGGCGCAGGCGTTGGCGTAATTGTAAATGTAGGAGTAATAGTTGACGTGGGTGTTATGGTGGAAGTAGGCGTTATTGTGGATGTGAAAATTGCGGCCACAGCCTTATTGGAACGCGCAGTTTCATAATCCAGCCAGTACGCATCTGTGTAACCCGCTGCAGCTTCATTTTCTACCGTTATCCCCTGATCGTGATTTATTCCCGCCCTGAACCACACGGAAAACTGCGAGCTTAAAGCGGACAGCGCGCCTATGCTCCAGGAAATAACCCTGCCTGTAAGCGAATAGCCGGGGGATGCGTCAACAAAAGACGTGTTCCACGGCAGCGTGTCCCAAATATAAACAGATGATGAGGCAGCGCCGCCTATATTTGAATATGAAATATTATAGCTTAGCGTATCGCCATGAAACGCTTCAACGGGGTCAACACTCTTATACATATCAATATTAGCCCCGGATACATAAGGCAACCCGTAATAAGTGATAAAAGTTTTTTTCTCCCCCGGAGCATAAACTGAAGATTCCCAGTAAATTGCCGTGGCAATGTCGGCAATATTATCTGTAGTATTTAAAGTGTACAGCCACGGATTTGAAGACATTGAAGTCCACTGCCCAACCAGAAACCTGTCAGGTTTTGTGGCGCTTCCGGTTGACAGCCCCCCTTCCGCCTTAATGAGCGGATTATCATAACGGTCAACGGTCTGCCACGCTTCCGGAACCGCCGCGCCAACCCATTCCCTTTCTTTTTGTATCCGACCCGCGCCCTGAACAAAGATAGGCGAATTATCGCCGGCGGCTTCCGTGCCAAGCCTGACATCAAGCATTACCCTTAAGCCCACACTTGCGTTTACCGCGTTAAGATTTTCTATTACATATTTTATTTCCACAGTGTCCGGCAGCCCGCTGCCTCTTGGATTATCAACAAGCGATAAAACCTGCGTAACCTGAATATTGCTTATTTTCCATACAGTTGTATTTACGGTATTGCCGGGGCTGTCAGAAGGTCCCGATACATACTCGCCGCCATAACCAAAAGCAGCTGTTCCGCCATTAGGGTAATCAATTTTTATTGTGGTAATGGAACTCCATGGCGCTGTTGGAAAACCATACAAAAGCGGCCTGCCCTCTCCATTACCTACTGTAAAGCGCCCTTTAAGATTACGCAGATGATTATGGCTTTCAAGGGTATCGTCATAAAGCGTCACTGTAGCAACACGCGCGTCAATATACGCATTGGAAATGGCATAGGCAGGGGAGCACAAAAAAATTGCAGCCAATATTAGAATAATAATTTTATTCAAGTTACCCCCGTTAAAAGCATTACTTTGTATTCTTATTGAAACCGCCGTAAAACCAAAATACCAAATTAATAACAAAGAGCCGGACAGCGCGGGAGCGCTGTCCCTACAAATCTTATTCTAAGAATAATCCGCGTTTTCCCTTACATAGTCATAAGTTAAATCAGACGCAAGAATATAATGCTTTTCTTTCCCCTGCTTAAAATCTATTAACAGATGTATTTTGTCCTGCTTTAAAACTTTTTTAAGCGCATCGCCTGTTATCAGTTTCCCTTTTTCAACAGCCCTGTACCCGCCGATATCTATTGATATGGAGTTTAAATCCACATTCACGCCGGTCTGGCCAATGGCTGAAAGTATGCGCCCCATATTAAGCGATTCGCCGAAGAACGCGCACTTTACAAGCTGGGAATTCGCAATGCGCAGAGCCGCTTTTTTGGCCGCAGCTTTGGTCTTTGAATTAATAATTTCCACTTTTACAACTTTTGTGGCGCCTTCGCCGTCAGACACCATATCTTCAGCAATTCCATAAAAAGCGTCTGACACGGCTTTTTTAAACGCAGTGTAATCCTTGCCCTTTAAACTTATTTTCTTGTTCCCCGCCTGCCCGTTAGCAAGGCACATTACGGTATCGTTAGGGCTCATGTCCCCATCTACCGTTATCCTGTTGAAAGAATATTCAAGCGCCTCTTTGGCGGCTTCCCTTAAAAGCTTTTTATCTATAACCGCGTCCGTCATTAAAAACACCAGAAGCGTTGCCATGTCCGGCGATATCATCCCCGCGCCTTTACCCACAGCGCTTACTGTTACGGTCTTGTTTCCCATCTTTAACACTGACGAGCGCACTTTCCTGAACTTGTCGGTTGTCATTATAGCTTTGGGATAATTGTCATCTTTGGCGGATAAAGCATTACATACAACAGGAGCGTTTTTCACCATTATGTCCAGCGGCAGCTGTTTGCCTATTATGCCGGTGGCGGCAAACAGAACAGAATTTTCCGGAACATTAAGCGTTTTGGCCACAACTTTGCCTATCTCTATAATATTATCAACGCCCTGCTGACCCGTAAACGCGTTAGCGTTGCCGCTGTTGGCATAAACCGCGCGTATTTTATTATTTACCCTCTTCTGATCAAGAAGTATATGCGCGCTTTTAAGTTTATTTTTTGTAAAAAAAGCCGTGCAGTCGCACGGCGTTTCAGAGAAGATAAGCCCGGTATCAATCTTGCCCGGTTTTATCTGCCCTTGTATACCCGCGCTTTTAAAACCTTTTGGAAGCACATACTTCTTTTCCATTATTTTAAACCTTCCTGCTCGTTTAAACCGAACATAAGGTTCATATTCTGCACTGCCTGGCCTGACGCGCCCTTAACCATATTGTCAAGCACTGTGGATATTAAAAGCATGTTCATCTCTTTTACACCGGATACTGCTATGTCACAGAAATTGGTGTTTTGCACCTGATGCAGCGATACCGAATCAACAATGCGGATAAAGGGTTCATTCTTATAAAACGCCTGAAACATTTTTTTAACATCCGCGGGGTCAACTTTCTTTTTTGTTTTTATGTAAATATTGGACAATATTCCCCTTTCCGCCGCTATTACCTGCGGGGTGAAAAATATCTTTACCTTCTTTTTTAGCTTCAGGTACAGCGCTTCTTCCACTTCCGGCACGTGCCTGTGGGCGCGCCCCGTGTTATAAGGGTAAATATTCTCGTTAACATTAAGAAATATGTTTTTTGCGGTGGGCTTTATCCCGGAACCGGAAACGCCGGATTTGGAATCGGCTATAATATCCGATACTTCATATTTATTTAAAACCGGCGCTATCCCGAATATAAGCGATGAAGCGTAGCAGCCAGGATTGGCAACCACATCCGCCTTCTTTATTTTATCCCTGTAAAATTCCGGCAGGCCGTAAACCGCTTTCTTTAAAAGCGCGGGGTATTTGTGCGCGTGCTTATACCATTTTTCATACATCTTTATGTCCTGAATCCTGTAGTCAGCGCTTAAATCCACAACTTTTTTATTTTTGTCATGCGCCTGTTTTACAAATTCCATGGCTTCCGTGTGCGGAAGGCAGACAAAAACAACGTCTGTTTTTTCAAACACAGATTTGTCTGAAGGGTCAACAAAAGACAGGTTAATAAGCCCGTTAACTTCAGGAAAAGCGTCGGCAACTTTCACACCTGCGCTTCCGCGGGATGTAACACAATTTATTTTTACAAAAGGGTGTTTCACAAGTATTTTTATAAGTTCGCGGCCGGTCATCCCGGTTCCGCCTATTATCGCCGCTTTAATCATAAACGCCTCCGCTATTTACAACTTACAGTTGACAGCTGACAGGTTACAACTTGCAGCTGACAGGTTACAACTTACAGCTGACAGGTTACAACTTACAGCTGACAGGTTACAACTTACAGCTGACAGGTTACAACTTACAGCTGACAAGTTACAACTTACAACTGACAAGTTACAACTTACAACTGACAAGTTACAATTACAACTTACAACTGACAAGTTACAACTTACAACTGACAAGTTACAACTTACAACTGACAAGTTACAACTTACAACTGTTACTTGCAACCTGCTACTTGTCATCTGTTACCTGCTACCTGCTACTTGTTACTTGTCATCTGTTACCTGCTACTTGTTACTTGTCATCTGTTACCTGCTACTTGTTACTTGTCATCTGTTACCTGTTACTTGTTACTTGTCACCTGTTACCTGTTACATGTACTTTATGTATGCCTTCGCCTTTACTTCGTCTATCCAATCCTGCCACATCTTATCAACTTTACCTTCTATCAATTTCATCCTTACTTTATCTTTTACATCATCAAGCGTCTGTTCGCTTCCGCTTTTATAGTCCAGTATCTTTATGATGTGATAAGAGCCGTCTGACTTTACATTTACAACCTTATTCTTTGAAGGTTTTGCCAGTGCATCCATAATGGGTTTTGCAAGCTGTGTGGTATCTATCCATCCAAGTTCCGCAGCGCTTATCCCTGAAACACCGTCAAGCGATGACGCAACCTTTTCAAAATCCTCTCCCGACTTTAAGCGGGAAGTAACTTCCGCGGCTTTCTGAGAACTGTTTCCGGAATATCCCGGCATTATCATCACCTGGGAAATATTTACTTCATCGCCGACCTTAAATTCGCCTTTGTGTTCATCATAATACTTTGCCATTTCGGCTTCCGCCACAGGCGCTTTACTTATAAAGTCCTGCTGTTTTTTCTGCTTTAGTTTTGTAAAAACAAGCCCATCCCTTACCTGCGATTCAATTTTAAGCCTGAAATCAGTATACGAAAGCCCTTCTTTATTAAGCGCTTCTTCAAACGCTTCCTCATTCGCGAACCGCGCCCTTAAACCGGAAAGAAATTCATTCACTTTATCAGCCACAGCTTCTTCTGACACTATTACCATTTCTTCCTGTGCTATGGTTATTAAAAGTTTTTGCTGCACAAGGTTCTCTAATATCTCTTTTTTTAGCTGATCAGGCGACACTTTCTGCCCGGCAGCTTCAAGCTGCGCGGTCATGGCGTCATAGGCTTCCCTTACTTCGCTTTCAAGCACCAGCCCGTCATTTACCTTTGCCACTATTTTATCCGAAGACGGCGCCGCGATTATAAACGCGGGTATAAATAACGCTGTTAGAATTACAACTATTTTAATTTTCTGCATGTAAAACCTCCTCTACAACCAGATTTAGATGTTCCAAAAAAAGCTTTATATCCGACTTCTGCCTTAATTCTTTCATCCATACTGAAAAAGCCGCGTCTTTCTTTATTTCGCGGAACTTCTTTTCCACATCTTCTTTTACTTCATCATACGCGGGCGTGGCCGCCTCTTTTATATCTTCGCACTTGAAAATATGATATCCGTACGGTGATTTTATTATGTAACTTACCGCGCCCTTTTTCATTGTAAAGAGCTGGTTCATGAAAGAAGGCACATCCCCGTGCTTTACATAACCAAGGTCGCCGCCATCATGCGCTTCCGAAGTTATGGAATAATCCTTTGCAAGTTCTTCAAAGGGCTGTTTATTATTAATTTTCAAAAGGACTTCCTGTGCCTTTTCAAGGGAACCGGTCACTATCTGCCTTGCCTTGACCCGTCTGGCCTGCCTGAATTCCAGGATATTAGTCCAGTAGTAATCTTTAAGTTCCCTGTCGGTTATAACCAGCCGGCCTTTTAAAACATGTTCTATCTCTTTTTTTATTATAAGTTTCTCTTTTATGTCCTTAAGCCAGTAACTGTAGCTTATGCCGCCCTTTTTAAGAACCTTTTTAATGTCTTTGGCAGAAAAGCCCGGGACAAAATTTTCTATTTCTTTATACAGCTCTTCTTTGCCGGCTTTAACTTTATCCTTTTTAGCCATATTCAGGATAAGCATATCGTTAACCATCCCGTTTAAAAAACTTTCGGCCTGTTCATGCGAAGATACCGTTATTCCGTAAAGGGCTGTCTTTCTTAAGAAATCTTCCTTTACAATCTTTTTACCGTCCACCTTTGCCAGAACATCCGGGGCTTCTTTAAAAACCGACCCCGAAAGTATAAAAGACAGCAGGGCTGTTATTATCAGCCCTGCTGAAAAAACTTTGTTATTTCTTTGGAGCTTCAAGCTTTATGCCCGAATTAAGAGGGGCCGCCGGCAGTTCAAACGCCTTTTCTTCTATTTCTATCTTTGCCGCCGCTTTTAACTGTTCCACCCATTTCTGCCTTGCAACGCCAAGCTTTAAATTATCCTTTATCTGAGCAAGCAGTTCCACTTTTGCGTTAGGATCCTGTGATTTTCTTCTTGCTGAATAACGGTCATACGCGTCTTTAATCTCCGCTTCTGTTACCGGAATTTCAGCAAAATTTACGCCTTTTTCAAAAACTTCTTTCATAACCGCTTCTTTCTGTGACATTTCCGAAATACGTTCCTGCTGTTTTTTCAGCATAGCCAGCTGTGATTCTATCTCTGCCCTTATTGACTTTTCTGTTTCCTTTGCCGCTTCAAGCACTTCTTTTTTCTTTGTAATTCCTTCTTTTTCAGCATAGCCCATTATAACCTTATCAAGTATCATATTATCCAGAATGTTTTTTCTTATCCCCGGGTCGGACGCAAACGGTTTTAAATTAGCCGGAAGGTTGTCAATTTCCGCTTTAAGATCGCTTTCAGTTATTACCTTTCCGTCCACCTTTGCCACCACTTTACCCTGATTACAACCAACAAACAATGCTGCCGCGAACACAATTAATACTAAAAAAATTGTTTTTTTCATCTTATTCTCCCTTCAAATTTAGCCTGTATAGGCTTTAATTATACTAATTTATCACACCAATAACGTTTTATCAACATAAACTGACTTACATTTAGACGTATTCAAACCCGATTTGGTTGACTTTATTTATTGCAGGCTGGGTTATATCTGTAAATAAGGTGCTTAATTATCAAATCCCTTTTCTGCGGGACAAGCCCGGGTGTGGGACAGAATCCAATATAAAGGTTGGCCGGACTTTTAGCTTCCTGTGCCCATTCAGCGTATTTTTTATGATTTTCAGGAAATCCCTTTGCGGCTTTTATTTCTTCCACATTTGAAAGGTATAAGACTCCATAATTAGCTTTCTGTTTTTCGGGATTTTTAAGGAAAAAAATACCAAATATGCCGTTATCTATGTCAGTCTCTTTAAAATCCACAAGCGGCTCCGGGCCTTTAAACTGATATCCTGCAAGCAATAAACTCATATATACGTCTCCATAATATGTAAGCGATTTAAAATCCTTCATATAATATAGCAAACAGGCGATAAAATCAAGTACCTTAACAGCTCTTTAACCCATAAACTTTTATCCCATATCCCATAGATGAAAGCCGAGGGAGGGAGGGACAGATGCACTGAGGGACGGAAGGTCAGAGGCAAATAATAAAAAACATTAAAACAAATAAAAAAACGGGCCATACACAGCCCGTTTTTTTGGATAGCATATAAAACAAATCTAAAAATCGCGCCTTAAAAGGCGCGACTATCCCGTATGCTTCCGCTCGCAGGCTCATTCCAACCACTACATAAATGATAAAACACCAACCTTGCTGACTTTCAACAATCCGATAGAATTCTGCTGTCACGCTTTAACATTCTTATCTCCATGAAACACTTATGTCCGAAACTAAACCACTCGTTATTCTTATCTGCCCGCTTCCATCTGTGTTCATTAAATAAATACCCTGATTTCCGTCCTTGTCACTATAAAAAGCGATCTTCGAGCCATCAGGAGACCATACAGGATATATGTTTTTTCCGCCATTTGATGTAAGCTTAATATGTCCACTTCCGTCAGAGTTCATAATCCATATTTCAAGACTTCCGCCGAAGTTGCTGAAATAGGCTATTTTGCTGCCATCAGGAGACCAGGAAGGATGTCCTTCAGCATATTCTACATTGGAAAGTTTAGTAAGGCCCGTACCATCAACATTAATTACATAAATCTGTGAATACGTTGTATATGAAAGAATCATTGATTCAAAAACTATTTTACTACCGTCAGGAGACCAATCAGGATGAATAACATAGGTATGTATTTCAGTAATTCTTGTCTGAGAACTTCCATCAGCGTTCATAATGTACAAATCGTCATCACCCTCTCTATTACTTAAAAACACTATTCTGGTACCGTCCGGTGAAAATGATGCATACCCATCAACAAAAGTATTGTCTGTCAGTTTCTGAACATCACTTCCGTCATAATTCATTGAATATATCTCATAATCACCATCCAGATTGCTTGTGTAAAGTATTCTACTGCCGTCGTATGATAATTCAGGAAACATGTCCTTTGCCGTGTTATTGGTAAGCCTTGTCTGATTGCTGCCATCTGAGTTCATGGTATATATTTCTTCATTCCCGTCTCTTTGGCTTACAAATACCATCTTCCCAATCAGCTGTATTGTTGCTGTCATAGTAACTGTTGCAGTTACTGTTGCGGTTGCGGTCAGTGACACCGTACTGCTTGCAGTCTGTGTGGCAATAAACGTCATGGCCTGTATTGTCATTGTTTGCGTAGGCGTTATAGTAAACGTCGATGTTGGAGTCAGCTCCGGTGTGTTCGTAAATGTTTGCTGAGTTACTGGTGTTTTTGTTGCTGTATCGGTTTCAGATAATGTTATCGTTATAGTGGGAGTTTGCGAGGCAGTATTAACACCCCCGTTCGTGGCAGTTGCGGTACAGGTATTTGTATAAATATTGTTAACATCTATTTCCGGCACTGTCGGATTCTTTAGTTTTTTGCAGCTGAATATAAAAGTAAACAAAAATATACAGATAATTATTAGTTTCATGTTGTTTTTCATATTCCCTCCCCTCCGAAAGTTGTTCTGATTATTATATCTGTTTAAATACCGGTAATAAACATTTTTGGAATAATACAATAAAAATAAAACCTCCGCGGGCTGAAGACCCGCGTCTACCACTGCCAAGACAAATAAACTACCGAACAGCGCAGGAGCGCCGTCCCTACAAATTCAAACAAAACAACCTAAACACCTCTCAGAAAAAGTACCTGAATCTGACACGACATAAACACTGCACTTTCTACAATATGTCATATACAAAATAGAACGTGGGCACGCTGTTTCCGTTGATTGCCTGCGCCAAAGCCACAGATAATTTGAATTTATTCATTTTATTATAGACAAGGTTTATTTCCAATCCCCCGCCCGCGCCTGTCTTGTACCGGTCAAGTTTCTGCATCTGCCATATATCACCGGTGTTGCCCATATCAATTAAAATAAACCCATTTACAGATGTAAGCTCCATCAGCATCACTTTAAACCCTATATTATCAAAAATCTTATGGTCATACCTGAACCTGCATTTGAACCTGTAATCCCCATAGAACTCATCCACCCTGTAGCCCCACAGGGAATCATAGCCGCCAAGTGAGTACCGTTTCCACGCAGGAAGGTCATAGCGTTCCAGCACATAACCCGCGTCAGCCGAAATGGAAAACCTGTCACTTCCGTTTATCGTAAAACTTTTTGCCGCATCAATGTTAAGGTACAAATAGTTGTATCTTGATTCATTTCCCGGAAGGCCCTTTTCAAAATGCGCGGAAGCTAAAAAGTCATTGCCTTGCAGCTGATCCTTAATATTAACTTCCAAAACGCTGTCCCAGATATTAATCGTTCCGCCGTCAGTACTTACACTTTCATCAAGCGCGGCAAAATAATAGGTTTCCCTTTTTATTGACTCCTTTACCCTGAAAAACTGAAGAAATTCCGGAGTTTCAAGCCCTACCCTTACCCCCCTGTTGCGCTGAAGGTATTTCCTTTTTTCAAAAATGCGTTCAAACCAGATGTTATCATAAAGGCTTACGGACACAGGAAAATTAAAATTTAAACTGTATTTGACCAGATAATTCATTTTACTGTAAACATAATTGTATTCCGTGGAGCCTTCAAGTTTTGATTTATCAAAATCCTGCACTATTCCCATTTTTATGCTTGTATCCGGAAGGACAAATTTAAAGGTGGGCGTTACAAAAAAATGTATCTCTTTAACCCTTACCTGCATAATTTCATTTTCTGATTTTTTCGGTTCTTCAGCCAGGGACAGATTTAATCCCGCGGCCAGAAAAAACGAAAGCATCAGGAGCCGCTTTGCCATTTTTTCATCCTTTCCTTAATTTGCGCTTCCGCTCCGTTGTCGGTGGGTTCATAATATTTTTTGCCCTTTAACCTGTCCGGCAGGTGGTCCTGCTTTACATAATGGCCTTCGTAATCGTGCGCGTATTTATACCCTTTGCCGTAACCAAGCTCTTTCATAAGTTTTGTGGGCGCGTTTCTTATATGCATAGGCACAGGGTCATCCCTGAAATTTTTAAGGTCTTCTTTGACAAGGTTATGCGCCATATAAACCGCGTTGCTTTTTGGCGCGGTTGCCATGTATACAGCCGACTGTATTATTGCAAGTTCGCCTTCCGGGCTTCCAAGAAAATCATAACTTTCCTTTGCGGCAAGCGCCACAACAAGAGCATTTGTATCCGCATTGCCTATGTCTTCGCTGGCAAACCTTATTATTCGGCGCGAGACGTATAAAGGAGCATCTCCCGATTCCATCATCCTTGCAGCCCAGTACGCGGCAGCATCCGGGTCTGAATCCCTCATACTTTTATGAAGCGCTGATATTATATTGTAGTGCTCTTCCCCGCCCTTGTCATAGAAGTGGGTGTTTTTTTCCGTAACCTCTTTTATGTCATCAACGGTTATCTCATAACTTTCTTGTGTCTTCATATTGTCTATCATTTCAAGGATATTCAAAGCCGTCCTTGCATCGCCGTTTGACAACAGGTCAAACACCTTAAACGCATCATCGTGTATTCCAATCTTTCTTTTTCCCAGGCCGCGTTCTTTGTCATTGACCGCCCTTAAAACTATCTGCCTGATATCCTCTTCTTCAAGGGGTTTTAGCGTTATCACCCTTGCCCTTGACAACAAAGCGGAATTTACCTCAAAAGACGGGTTTTCGGTGGTGGCGCCTATCAGGATAATTGTGCCGTTTTCAACGTGCGGCAAAAAACCATCCTGCTGGGACTTATTAAAACGGTGTATTTCATCAATAAACATAATGGTTTTTTTGCCTCTTG
This sequence comes from Candidatus Goldiibacteriota bacterium HGW-Goldbacteria-1, assembly GCA_002839855.1. NCBI lineage: Bacteria > Candidatus Goldiibacteriota > Candidatus Goldiibacteriota bacterium HGW-Goldbacteria-1. Next base: position 22,291 of record PGYV01000016.1, on the reverse strand, counting down.
CATGGTTAAGGCGGGCTTTTTCAAGGACTTCTTTCACTTCTTTTGTGCCGCTGTTAACCGCGGATAAAGGAATGAATTCCGCGTTTATGTGTTTGGCAATAATCATCGCCAGAGTGGTCTTGCCGGTGCCCGGCGGCCCCCAGAATATAATTGAAGGAATACTTCCTTTTTCAAGAAATCCCCTAAGATACCCTTTTTTTCCTACAGCCTGTTCCTGCCCTGAAAATTCATCAAGGTTTGCGGGCCGCATCCTGTAAGCCAGCGGCCTGTATTTATCTTTTTCCGGCGTACCCGCAGAGAACAGATCGTCCTGCATCAGTTTTTTATTCCTCCATGCTGTTGATTAAAAAACCGGTGGCAAGTTTGGGCAGAAAATAAGTGCTTTTTTGAGGCATAACCTCGCCGTTTTCGGAAATTATCCTTACTTCTTCCACAGTTGCCGGCCCAAGAAGAAATGTTATTTCTGACCCTCCTGAAGATACCATTTTTATCGCTTCGTCAATGTCCGGCGTGTAGTCAATGCCTTCGTTTATGGCGGCTTCATCCATTTTAAGAATGCGTTCAAAAAGCAGTTTATGAAGCACAGACGCGTCAAGCAGGTAATAGTCCATTATGTGCTCGCTTAAATTTACTATCTTAGCGTATTCTTTCTTTTTAAGGGTAAGCGCGTGGCACATGCCTTTCCCAAAAATGCCTATTATCTTTTTACCCGCGGAATTTACCATAATCTCACGCAGTTCTTTTTCATCAGCGCATTTCTTTACCTCAAAAAACTTTTCAAGCTCCGCGGCGCCAAGAATATCAGGGTTAAACTTGGCTTTAAGCCTGTGCGTCGGAAGTATGCTTATTCCCGAATGTTCCATGCTTATCAGGCACATCATAATGTAGTCATACGCGGCGCCGGGCTTTGCGCCTTTTTCCCTCATCTCGTTTCTAAAATTAATGCCGGTTTCATACCTGTGGTGGCCGTCCGCGATAAACAGTTTTTTTCCCGCAAAGAAAGATGATATTTTTTCTTTTTCCTGTTTATCAGTCACCCTGTATATCCTGTACCTTATTCCGTCACCTGCTTTTACGTCATAATAAGGCTTATCATCCGCTATGTGTTTTCTTATTATCGCGTCCACTTTTTTTTCAGCGTCAAAATACAGCGACAAGATAGGGCTTGTATTGGCTTTGGTCTGCCTCATCAGCAGCAGCCTGTCCACCTTGGGGCCGCTGTGGGTTTTTTCGTGCGGAAGCACCACTTTTTTTTCAAATTCTTCCAGTTTTACCTGCCCAAAAAATGCAGCCATTTCGTGCTTTGTCCCGTCAGGCGTCAAATATTCCTGCGTGTAGAGGTAATAACACTCCTCTTCATCGCGCAGAAGAACGCCTTCTGATATCCATTTTTTAAGATTTGCCGCGGCCCTTGTATACTTGTTTTCGGAATCATTATCGCCGGATTCTTCATTGCCCTTATCAATACGCACCACGTTATACGGCGACATTGAATAATAAACGGAAGTATCCCTTATAATGTCATATGGCGGCATAATAACTTTTGCCATCTCCACTTTTTCGCTGTTATAGTGCACTGATGAAAACGGTTTTACCTCTGCCATGTTTTTTATCCTTTCAACGGATGATTTTTTATATAAGTACCTTTAAATAATATACGCCTTTTTATCCTTTTTTACCATCAGCTGTTTTAAAATATCTTTATGGCTTTTTCTGCCCATAAGCGCGAATGCGGCTGCTTTTCCCGCTTCCACACCCGGCTGGTCATACGCGTTTATGTTATACAGTTCTCCTAAAAAAGCCGTTTCAACTTCCAGCAGATAAATAAGCTGACCCATCGTAAATTCTGAAATTTCCGGAAGCGTAATTGTCATACTGGCGCGCTGGCTGTTCGTAAGCGCAATTTCTGTGGCTGATTGTTCCGCGTTTAACAGGAAACTTAATTTTTTTCCGCTTAAATAGGACATTGCCTCTGAATCATTAAAATTGGAAGGAATTTCAATATCTTCCTTAAATTTATCCGCCTTAATAAAAGTAATAACCTTGTCATACGGCCCTTCCATATATAGCTGAACCTGTGAATGCTGGTCAGAGGCGCCAAGTGCTTTTACAGGCGTTATTCCGGAATTTATTATTCTGCCGTCACGGGAAAATTTTTTACCCAAAGATTCCGCCCAAAGCTGCGCGTGCCAGGCCGCTACATCTTTTAAAGCGTCAGAATAAGGCATCATTACGCTTATATTTCTTTTATGCTTAACCGCGGATATATAATGCAGGACCGCCGCCATATAAGCCGGGTTTTTCCAGACTGTACCGTCTGATACCATTGTGTCCATATACGCCGCGCCTTTTAAAAGTTCATCAATATTAACGCCGCACACCGCAAGCGGAAGCAGCGCTGATGCGGATAAAACCGAAAACCTGCCCCCCACATTGTCCGGCACCGCAAAAGACATAAGGCCGTATTTGGCCGCAATAGGCCGTAAGGCGCCGTTTATTCTGTCAGTGGTTATAATTACATGCTCTTTTAATTTATCTTCTTTCATCTGCATCAGAAGTTTTTTCCAGAAGATTTTCATAAAAGCCGCCGTTTCGGCAGTTTCGCCTGACTTGCTGATGACATTAATACAGGTTTTCTTAATGTCTATAATATCAAAAATTCCGGCCGCAGACGAAGGATCAGGATTGTCCAGGACAAACAGCCGCGGCGCTTTTCTTTTATTTTCCGGCAGCAGATTATAATACGGATGCGTCAACGCCCTGTGCAGGGCAATGGTCCCAAGTGCAGAACCGCCTATTCCTAAAACCACAAAGTTTTCAAATTTATCCCTTACTGCCGCTGCGGTTTTTTTTATGTCTTCTTTTATTTTTATGTCGTACGGAAGATAAACAAAACCCAGTTTGCCGTCATCCCTTTTTTCCTGAAGATTCCTGGCTGCCTGCCTGATTTTCGGCTTAAGTTTGTTTATTTCCCCGGTATTGATACCTTCACTGCCAAGTTTTTCTGACATCATATTATTAAAATTAACTGTTATTTTATTTTTTTTCATCTGTTTGCGGCGTTTTTCCATTATCAACCACCTCCTTTTCGGAGTCTTGATAGTCAAAATACCATACAAAATTTACAACAGTGGTAACCGCCGCCAGCCCCCCTATTACGGAGTAATATACAGGCATATATTCCTGGACGGGTTTCATTTTTACGCTTAAAGTTTTCTGGCTAATTGCCTCTGCGGCGGTGATGTACAGTGTGGACAGCAGAAACCCAAAAGGCACAGCCTGTACAAGGCTTACCTTTAAGTCCTCTACAAGTTTATTTTGACCGTATTTCACGGGTTCAAAAACAGGCATTACGCTGCTTTCAGCAAATTCAGCGGAACTTGTAACCGAATAATAAAAATCTGAATCATCCATAATGGCACTGTGTGAAACCGGAATTACGCAGATAAAAAACACTGCTGCCAGCAACATTTTTTTTAAAAACATGCCTGATCCTTTAGTAAATTACTTTGTTAAGCGGGTATTCTATTATATCTTCCGCTCCGCGTTCCTTTAACTTTGGAATAAGCGGCCTTACTTTCTTTTCATCCATAATTATTTCTATGGCGACCCATTGCTCTTCATCTTTTCTGCCGATAAGGTAAGAAACAGTGGGCCTTTTTGACGCAGGCAGCAGTTCCAGGACACATCCAAGTTTTTTCTCCGGAATGTTCATTTTAAGCCCTACTTTTTCGCCCGCGTTTAACGCGCCTTTTAACAGCAACAGAACATCATTTATCTTTTTTTGTTTCCACTCATTTTTCCACGATTCTTTATTGGCTATCATTACCGTTGTGGATTCCATTATGGTATCCACTATCCTTAATTTATTAGCTCTTAAAGATGAACCTGTTTCCGTAAGTTCCACAATGGCATCAGCCAGATGAGGCGGCTTTGCTTCTGTTGCCCCCCAGGAAAAACTTACATCCGCTTTTACTTTATGTTTTTTAAGGTATGCTTTTGTGGTGTTTACAAGCTCCGTGGAAATATGTTTCCCTGCAAGATCTTTAACTGATTTTATTTTTGAATTTTCCGGTACCGCAAGCACCCAGCGCACAGGCCTCATGCCGACTTTTCCGTAGACAAGGTTATCAACTTTTTTAACCGATTCCCCGCTGTCAGCCACCCAGTCTTCGCCTGTCATTCCTGCGTCAAATATGCCTTCAGCCACGTATTTTGCCATTTCCTGCGCCCTTACAAGGGTTATTGACAGTTCTTCATCGTCAACCGCGGGGTAATAACTTCTTGAATCCGATTTTATGTTAAAACCGGCTTTTTTAAAGATATTAAATGTTGATTCCTGCAGGCTTCCTTTTGGCAGACCTAATTTTAAAATCATAACAACCTCCTGTTAATTTTAAAGCGGACTTTGATGATAACATAAAATAAGAAGGGTGTCAAATAAAGGCAGGTTACAAGTGGCAGGTAGCAAGTGACAAGTGGCAGGTTACAGGTTACAAGTGGCAGGTAGCAAGTAGCAAGTGACAAGTGGCAGGTGGCAAGTGACAGGTGGCAAGTGACAGGTGGCAGGTTACAGGTGGCAGGTTACAGGTTACAAGTGGCAGGTAGCAAGTGGCAAGTGTCAGGTGACAGGTGACAGGTGGAAAATTGTTAGCTGTTAGCTGTAACCTGTCAGCTGCAACTTGTACGATGTTACCTGTTACGAGTAGAACTTATCGTCTTTTATCTCCGGTTCATCAGTATCAGAAGGGTTTTCCATTATTACCCGGATCCGTTTTTTGTCTTTTTTCTCTTTTTCTTCATCTTTGTGGGCATTTTCTTTTAATTCGCGTTCGGCTTCCTGTTCTGCCCTTAACACAGACACAAATATTTCCACCAATTCGGCGTCAAACTGCGTGCCGGCGCACCTTCTTAATTCCGTTATACCATCTTCAATGGTACGTTCTTCCCTGTAAGGGCGTTTGGATGTAATTGTTGAAAAAGCATCCGCGATGCTTAAAATTCTTCCGCCAAGAGGTATTTCTTCCGCCCTTAACCCAAGCGGGTAGCCGGTGCCGTTTACCCATTCGTGGTGGGACATGACAAGCGGCACAAGTTTTTTAAGAGAATCTATCTTTGCAACTATGTTCGCTCCCAATTGCGGGTGCATCTTAATTATTGAAAATTCCTCTTTTGTAAGCTTGCCCGGCTTATTGATTATGCTTTCGCTTATTCCTATCTTGCCGACGTCATGTAAAAGGCCCGCGTATTTTATGTCTTCAACCATTTCTTCAGGCAGATTCAGCGCCTGCGCTATTTTGGTGGCATAATTCATAACAGTGGTGGAATGGCCGTGCGTATAATGGTCTTTAGCGTCAACCGCGGCCGCAAGCGCGTATATGGAGTTTATATAATCCTTTTTAATGCTTCCATAAAGGTTTGTTATTTCTATATCCCTGGCAATGCTGCCGGCAAGTATGGTAAGAAAGTAATGGTCATCGTGTGAATACAACTTTTCCGGCCTTGTTATGCATATGACTCCCATGTTCTTGCCTTTTGACGTAAACGGCACCACAAGCGCGAACTTTTCTATGTATAGGGAGTCCACTCCTTTATTAAAAAAAGAGAGGCGTTCCGGATTTCTTATAATCAACTTTCTTCCGTTTGTATAAACAAAACCCGCTATGCTTGTCTTGGGTATCTGCCTGTTTAAAATATTTTTTTCGCCGTAGCCATATTGCGCTTTCACGCGCAGTGAATTATCCGGGCCTTCGGGCAGTATTACCGCTCCGCTTGAACCGGCGAAAAGCTTATTTATCCCCTCACTTAAAGCAGTGCTTATTATGTCGTCCACCTTAAGGGAAGCCGCAACCGAATTGGTAACTTTCATAAGTTTTTCAAGGCCGTCAGCCTTTCTATTGGCTTCATCAAACAGAAGCCTGTTCTGAAGAAGCGTTCCTATCTGGTCGCTTAAAAGTTCAATAAGTTCCACGTCCGACTTATTATAAATGCCGGGGCTGTTATTTGAAACCACAAGCAGCCCGTCCACGTTTTTGCCCGAACTTAAAGGCGATATTACGCAGGTCCCGTTTGGCACCGCTGATTTTATCACACGTTCTTCTATATCATCCACATTATTTATAAGCAGCCCTTTTCTGTCATTTATCATCCTGGAAATAATTCCGTCTTTTTCAACCGCCAGGCGGCCATCGCTGAACTTTGATTTTCCAAAAGCCTCCCTGGCAAATTCCACGTGGCCTTTTGAACCATTTTCGGTGAGTTTAATAAAAGCTCCGCGCGTGCCTTTCATAAGGGGTATGATAATTGAAAGGATGTGCTGAAGCAGTTCTTCCCTTGTGCGGGACTGCCCCGCTGTAAGGTATATTTCGTGCGCCGCCAGCAGGCTTATGTTTTTCTTAACAAGCATGAAGTTGGTATTTTCAAGCGACCTGGTGGATTCAGCCACTTTCTTTTCAAGATTGGTGTTAAGCGTGTTTATGTTTTTATACAGGATTTCTTTTTCCTTTGCGGCTTTTTTTGCATTTGTTTCCTGCGCTTTCATTTCAGTGGATATTTTAACGGCAAAAAAGGCTCCTATAACAAGAACCGCTTCTTTTGCAAGAAAATCAAAGAAAACAGCCCCGGAGGCTGCGAACCCATACTGCAGTAAAAATACACCCAAAAAAGAAACCATTATCACAGATACAAAATATAGGAATTTTTTACCCGTCCAATAATCAAAACTTGCATCAATAAGCGTTATAAAATAAAGGGCAAACAGCGGGCTTGCGATACCGCCGCTAAAAAACAAAGCAGCCGCAATAACCACATTGTCAACAATTGAAGAAACGGCAAAAATCGCGGTATCACTTAGCAGGTTGCGATTTATCGCGAACAGATATGCAAGGTTTATAAGCGCAAATATCGAAGAAATAACAAGGATGGGAATTAAGGAAATCTTTACTCCGAATCTTTCTATAACAAACAGCAGCGGAACAGTGCAGGCCAGCACTATCCACCTTAATTTAATATCGCTTAGAACCGCCGCGCGCGGTTCTTTTTCTGAAATGGCTTTGAAATCAGTCGGAGTCCCGGTCATTTACCACCTGTCAGATAGGTTTTCTATTCTTCTATTCTTGCACTTATCGGATCAGAAAATTCGCCTTCTATTCCGTCTTTGCTTATGGCGGTTACAACAAATGTATATTCCATATTTGCCTGAAGGCCGGCCAGAGTGGCTTTAGTCTCTTTTATTATCTGCCTGTTTAATTTCTTATATTTTTCGTCGCCTTTCTTTTTATAATAAAGGTTAAAGCCCGATATTCTCTCGTCATCCGGCGCGTTCCACATCACCACAATTCCCGCGTCTGACTGTTTTGTAAATACAGATTCCATCTTCTCGGGTTTAACGGCCGTGTATTTTTTTGGAGTCGCAACGACAATTTCTGACATTACGCTTTCAAGGCCCCTGTTGTTCATGGCGGTAACACCAAATTCATAATCCGTGTCATTTTCAAGGACAGCCCTGAACTTGGCCTCTTCCATTACCGGCTTTTTGTTAAGCATTTCATATTTATAAGTGCCTTTTCTTCTGTAGTATATATTATACCCGGTAATGTTGGATTCCTGATTGGGATCCCATCCTATTGATACCATTTTATCGCCCGACATGGCATTTACCTTCTGCGGAGGCCTTGGCCCGCCAATTACCGGCCTTTCAACCGGATTACCAAGCATGAAAGAAAGTGATATCCTGTGTGTGGCGCCAAGTTCTGTATGCGGTATGAAAGCGTAATCTATATTGCCAAGGTCTTTTATGCCAAATCCCGCGCCTGCCGTGAAACTTTCATCTCCTCTTCCAAATTTATAGCCGCCCCTTAAATAAACCATATCCGCTATTCTCATTTCCAATCCAAGATTAACAAAAAATTTGGCGTATTCAGGGTTGGTAATATCTATTGGTTTGGTTGCATCAGACGAAAGCAAAAGCCCGAACTCTTTTGAAAAAGGAATGTCATACGCCGCGCCAAGGCGAAGGTTTAACGGGGTCTGGTCTTTGCCTGTACTGGTGCCTATATCAGAGATAACAAAAGCCATTTTTAAAGGCTCTGTAATATTTGCAAGTATGCCAAGGTCCGCAGCCACTATTCCCGGAAGCGCTTCACCCAGAAGCTGCCTTTGAATGTAAGTGATATTTGCGCCCACAGTCACGTTTCCGATGGTAAAATCTTTTGTATAAAAATTACCCAGTATTTTAGCGAAAGTTCCGGTTATTGCAAGGTCATATGACATTTCTGCGTCCTGTGCCAAAATGGCACCGAACGAGTCTTTTGTGCTGTTAAAAGGCGGTATCCAGAAGTAATTCACGCTTAAGCCCGCCGCGGTTGTGCTGTCTATGGGCGCTATTCCGCCAAAGAATTCATAATTGCTGCCTGCAAACCATATAAGATGCATAAGTGTAAACGACCACTTATCCGCCTGCGCGATGCCTGCAGGGTTCCAGAAAGCCGCGTTGGCATCATCTGCCACTGCCGCGTACGCTTCTCCCATTCCGGAACTTCTTGCGCCCACGCCTATTTTAAGAAAATCAGCATTGGACGTGCCGCCGCCAAGCGCGAAGACCGCTGCCGGTATTATGATTAACGCTGCTGTGAAAGCTGTAAGTAGCTTTCTTCTCATACTGCCGTTCTCCTTGTTATTTTTATTGCCTGTCTATTTTTTTATAACAGCCACCGGTTTAATTACTTCATATGAACCGTCGCGCAGTTTTATGTAGTACATGCCAGTGGTGACAAGCTTGCCGTCATCCGCCCTGCCGTCCCATACCGCAAGCTGCGTGTAAAGGATTCCGGCTGCTACAGGGCCAAGTGACATTGTCCTTACCCTTTCACCCGCCACGTTAAAGACCATTAAATCAGCGTTGTTTGAATCCGCGTTAACGCTGAAGATTATGCCCACCGACTCGCCCGCCTGCGGGTTGAAACTGTTCGCTGTAAAGTACATATCGTTATGCGATGTGGTGGAGCTTCCGAATGCTATTGTTATAACGTTGGAAACCACATAATTTGCCGGGTCAGTGTTATTGATTGTATTAGTCTCACCGGTAAATGTGTTATATGATTCATACGCCAGGTTTCCGGCAAATGTGATATTTCCGCCTGAAACCGCTGTAAATATCCAGGTAAAGTTCTGTGACCCGCCTGCAGGTATTGAAGCATTAAGCGTACTGTTGGTTACTGATACAGAAGCGTATCCGGCTCCGGAGAGCAGCAGGTCCGCAGGCACAGGATTTACATTACCCGCATCAAGCTGGCCGTTGTTGGTTACCGTCATTATTACTGTTATGGCATCACCTACGCCCACCGTGGCAGGCAACGCGTTAATTGAGAGCGCCAGGTTAGCAAACGAAGGCGTTATTCTTATACTGTCTGATACCGCCACGCCTGAATTGCTTGCAGGTGTGGACGTACCGTCATTTGTTCCTGAAACCGATGCCGTAAACGTAAGGTATTCAGGATTAGAACCGGCTTCGTATACCCATGTTATGTACTGCGTAGCACCGACAGCTATTGTATCAATAACCGCGGGTACAGGACCTGAGACTAGCGTAACAAATCCGACCGGCGTTATTGCCATTACCGAAGGAGTTACCGCGCGAGCCGATACAAGGCCTGTATTAGTTATAGCCATTATTGCTGTTATTGTTTCGTTAAGTTCCGCCCTGTCTGTAGCTGACGGAGAGAAAACGTCAAGTGTTGCAACAAGGTTTGCGGAAGGTTCTGTTATAGTAACAGTTACATCATCTGGTGCTGACACTATTGCCGCGCCGCTGTTGGCGTCCGTACCGGAAGCAGAGCTGCCGAACGTAAGCTGTCCTTCTAACGTGGCAGAATATGTCCAGGTAAATGACGTTGACTGCCCGCCATTTAACGTAACACTTGAAGTATTTCCTGTAAGCAGTTCATATGTTGCTCCTGAACCGCCGTCTGATATCAGCATCGCCGTGGGCGTAACTCCTGTTGCCGCTGCGCCGCCTGTGTTTGTAACGTTAAGTATAACTGTGATTACCTGCGACCTTGACAGCGTGGCAGGCGGATATGTTTCTATTGTGGATACAAGTACTGCCGGCGCCTGTATTACTACAGCCGGCGCTGATGTCTGTGCAGATGTCACATTTGAGCCTGAATTAACATCAATACCCTCGGCGCGTCCCACAAAGGCAATTGTGCCGGGTGCTGTTGTGTTAAATATCCACGTGAATGCCTGATAAGCGCCGCCGGCAAACGTTGCAACAGGAGCAGGCGATGAAGAAAGCGCTGCCACTCCTGCAGCAGGTGTGAAGCTATACTGCGGCGTAAGATTGTTAATTGTGGCGCCGCCGGTATTGGTGACCGACATTATTACTGTAAAATCAGACCCTGTATTAATGCTGTTAGGGAAACTGTACAGCGTTGACATTAACGCTGCTGAGGTCTGGACAGTTACCGGCGCGCTTAAGACAGGCGATGAATAAATGTCGCCGATGCCGCTGTCTTTTCCATATGCGATAGCGCTAAATGATGATGTGCCCGCGCTTGTTGCCTGATATTCCCATGTGAACGATTCCGCGGCTCCTACCGTTAATGTAACTGCCGCGCCTGACGGCCCTGAAACCATGCTGAACGTGGCGCCGCCCGCCCATACAGGATAAAGCGGTGTGACATTATAGGCATTTGAACTGCCAAAACCGGTATTTGTTATTGTCATAATTACTACTACTGACTGGCCTGTGGAAACCATTGCCGCTGATACTGATACATCCGCCACAAGCGAAGCCGATGCCCTGATTTCTACCGACGCTTCTGTGCCTGTTGAACCAATAGGATCTAATGTATTAGCGTCTGTGCCCGTTGCATAAGCGCTGAATGTTATCGTTCCGTCACCAGATGCGGAATATGTCCACTGGAATATCTGCGACGTTCCGCCCGCAACCGTCATTGTAAGCGGCGAAGGCTCTGTAACCATGAATGCTGACGCTCCCGTTTCTGTAAGCACAAAAGGTGTTATGCCTACAGAAGAAGCAGCAGCCTGACCGGAATTATTTACAAGCATTGATACGGTGAATATCTGACCGTTGTAATTCATTGCGGGCGCTATTGAAATATCTGAAGTAATGGACGCCGGCGACTGTACATTAATTGTGCCGGTGAAGCCCGCGTCAGTTATAACAGCGCCGGTGTTTGAATCTGTTGCCGTTATCATGGCGGACAGTACCACATCACCCTGGCCTGATGCCTGATATATCCATGTAAGGGCGGCTGTTGTCCGGCCTGCAATATCCACCGCTGCCGGAGTTGCCATCGGTATAACGCCGCCGCTGCCGGAACTTATGTTCATATTTGCAGAAGCGCCAAGAGCTGACGCGCCGCCAAGGTTTGTTACCGTCATTATAACAGTAAACTGCTGGCCCACCGTGACGTAAGAAGGCGCTGCAATTGAATCAATGCTTAAATTAGCCGGGCTTTGTACAGTTATTACGTTTGTGCTTGTTGAAGCTGACAGGAATGTGTTGAGCGAATTTTCGTCCTGTCCTGACGCCCAGCCAAGCCAGTTAATTGTACCCGCGCCTGTAGCCTGTGTCACCCATGTAAAGACAGCCACACCGCCGCCGCCCGGTATTACAGCCGATGACGGCGAATGAACGTTGGGGTTATTCGGATTGGCAAGCGCCGAACCGCTCTTAAATAACTGTGACGGCATTACATTAACCGCATCCGCCTGGCCATTATTGGTGACAGTCATTAATATTGTAATCATCTGTGATGTATTTACCGTATTTGGATACGCGTCTATCCTTGAAACAAGCGCGGGCGGCTGTTCTATTGTAAGCATTTCAGAGACCGCTGTATTGGACGAAACTGTAATTGGCAGTATGGCGTCCGCGCCCTGTGCTGCCGCGCTGAAGATTACCGTTCCAAAGTTTACGTCCGTTTCAAGTATCCACCTGAATGTCTGTGCCTGCCCTATTGCCAGATTCACAGGCGCAACCTGAGCTGTGTGCGTTACGCTCTTGATTAAACTGCCTGTGTTGTCATACATTAATAACCCGGCCACAGGCGATACGCCCGTTGCCGCATGAAGCCCTGTATTTGAAACTGTCATATTAATTGTTATTCTCTGGCTTGGGCCGGCAACCAACGGCGACAATGACATCTGCGCCGTTAATATTGCCTGCTGAGCTATTACTTCCGCATCCACATTTCCGCTTGGGCCTGACTGTATATTGGAAGCTGTATTGACTTCAAGCCCTTCCGCGCCGCCGCTGAATGTAACTATTCCAATGGCAGAACCCGAATAAGTCCATGTAAAGACCGCTGATTGATTACCCGATAATGATACAGTTGCGGGAGCAGGGCCTGTTATTCTTGTGAAATAACCTGTGCCTGTTGCCGTCATTGTAGGATTAATATTTGTTACCTGGCCTTCGCCGCCATTGCTTACTGTCATTAAGACCGTGACGTTCTGTCCCTGTGCCACTACCGGCGGGTATACCGTAAACGCGGTGATGGAAAGCGCTGCCGGCTGCTGAACTGTAATATAATTCTGCGGCGTCATGGGCGATATAATAGTATTTGTTGTATCATTTTCATCAATGCCGCTTGCGTAGCCGCTGAAGAATATTGTCCCGCTTCCTGTTGCCTGATACTGCCAAACTATGGCTGTTGAACTTCCGCCCGCTATTGCAGTGGCAGTAACGCCGGATGCTGCAAGATTTACCGTCACACCCGTGCCTGTGGCGCTGGATGTGAACACCGGTATTACATTGGTGGCGTTTGCGCCGCCCGTATTTGTTATTATCATCGTAACATCAAATATCTGCCCGTTATTTACCGTAAGCGGTGTTATAAGCGATGCCGTTAATGCCGCCGCTCTTTGTATCTGTACCGGCGCCGTGCGGTCAGGATCTGTTGTCTTGGCGCCGTCCGCATCTGCATATGAAGCGTATGTGCTGAACGTTACCGTTCCCTGTGCGGTTGGGTTATAAATCCATGTAAATGATACAACATCATTTGCAGCCATAGGCGTGGATGTAACCGCCTGCGACACAGCTGTTAAAGCGGCGCCGCCGGTAAGTATAGCCTGTATAGACGGTGTTACAAAACTTGCGGTTGAAGCTGTCCCCACGTTGGTCACTGTCATAATTACAGTTATCTGCTGGCCTGTTGAAACCACACTTCTTGATACTGAAGTGTCGCTTGCAAGGTAAGCCGAGTCGGTTATTGTTACATCATTGGAAATCACCGGAGCAGTAGCCTGCGGGTCGCCGGTATTATAATCATTGGCGTCAATTGAAGCCGTAAAGTTAACTGTTCCGAAAGCAGTGCTGTTGTACACATATGCGAATGTGAATGCACTTCCGCCGTTAATAATAGCAGCTGACGCAGGCACCGGCCCTGATACATAGGCAACACTGCCTGTTCCGCCAAGTGTTAATGCTGAAGGCACAACATTTGCTGCCGCAGCCCCTCCAGTATTATTGGCAGTTACGTATACCGTTATTGCCTGGCCTGTCTTAACATCAGACGGCGCGGCTATTATTGAAGCAGACAGCTGCATTGGCAGCTGAACCTGTATGTATTTGCTTGCGTTCATTGCAGAGGATATTTTTATGCCGCTGTTTTCGTCAAAGCCCGAAGCGTTTCCGGACAGTGCAACCGAGCCCACAGCCGTAGCGCTGTATGTCCACGTAAATACCCTTGCCGCTCCGGCAGGAATATTCTGAGTAAGCGGCGAAGGCCCGTCAATTGCCCACATTCCGCCGGTGGACGGAGGATTAACCACATATATATCACCCGGTGCCACATTTACCGCGTCAGCTGTTCCGCTGTTTGTAACAGTCATATAGACATTTGTGGTCTGTCCAAGGTTCAATGTGTCATTTATTATGCTTATGCTTGATGCCAATACAGGCGGCGCTTCTATATTAACCATATTGGAAGTGCCTGTAACGCTCTGGTAACCCGCGCCTGTCCTTATATCCTGGCCCTGCGCCCTGCCGTTATATCCAAGAGAGCCGGCAATTGTAGTTTTGTATACCCATGTATAAGTGGCTGATGAACCCGCAGTTATTGATAATGATGAAGGCAGCGGCCCTGATACAATTGTCGCATTGCCTGTGCCTACTCTGTTAAGCGGAAGTATGGGCGCTACGTTAATGGCATTTGTCGCGCCTGTATTGCTGATAGTCATTGTAAGAGTAATATTCTGCCCGACAGAGAACGTGCCGCCTATAGGCAGTATTTCCATATAATTATAAGAGAGTGCCGGAGGTTCAAAAGCTGTGGTTGAAACAGAAGCCACAGGGCTGTTCCAGGCATAGCCTTCAAGCGATATTGTTCCCGCAGAGCCCGCTGTGTACACATACGTGAACGTGCCATAATTTCCCACTGTTATATTTCTTGCTGACGGCACAGGGCCTACAACATATGTTGCCGTACCCGCGGTTACCGCAAGCGCGGATACCGTAACATTATTAGCGTCAACAAGCCCCGCGTTATCCACCCTCATTATTATAGTGAAGTTCTGACCGTTGGTTACTTCAGCCGGGGCGGAGAGTGTTACCGCAAGTACAGGCTGATTGGATACGGCATTAACAGTAACTGTATTGCCCGTTGAACCGTATGTTACGCCTGAATTGGCATCTGTTCCCTGCGCATAGGCGCTGAAAATAAGATTTCCAACTCCTGCGGCGCTTAATGTCCATGTAAATCTTGCAGTTCCGCCGTTTCCGGAAATGTTTGCCGATACCGGCGCCGGGCCTGTAAGATATAAAGGCGTTGAACTGCCTGTAATGTCAAGTGCCGGCACAACATTTGTTATTGCCGCCTGGCCGCTGTTGGTTACTGACAGTATAACCGTTATGGCATCAACCGATTCTTTTATAAGTATGGGCATCGCGGAAACGCGGCTTGCCAGAACAGGCACGCTTTGTATATTTACATTTCCGCCTATTGCGGATGCTGTTTTGGTTATCTTGCTGTTAAAGTCATACCCTATAGCCAATGACGCAAAGTTAATTGCGCCCGAAGCGTTTGCACTGTATGTCCAGGTAAAGTGCGTGGAAGTACCGCCGGCAATATCCTGAGCCGCAGGCGATGTTAATATAAGCGCATTGGCCGGTATTGATGCCGCGGGCGTTACTCCGTAAGCTCCTTCCGCCATTGCAGTGCCGTTATTGGTGACTGCCATTACAACTGTTATTATCTGTCCCACGCTTACCTGATTTGGAATTGAAACAAGCCCTGCCGTAAGCGATGCAGCCGGCTGTATAATTACATTATTAGTCCATGCCGCCTGTGCGGTGATAGTGGCTTTATTTGCCTCGTTATATCCTACTGCATTTGCACTTGCCCAGACTGTTCCGGGTGTTGTTGCCTGATATATCCATTCAAACTGCGTGCTTGAACCGGATGCTAAATTCTGCGGTGTTGAAGGCAGAGGCCCGCTTACGTAAGATGCTGATGCAGTGCCGCTGACCATAAGAGCAAGCGCGCTTGGCATTACGCCTTCTGCGTTTCCAATTCCGGCATTTTCAACCGTCATTAATACCGTAATCTGCTGGCCGGTGGATACCGTTGCAGGTAATGCCGTAAAGGATGAAATTGCAACGCCGGCAGAGGCATAAATTTCTACAGCATTGCTTGTCTGTGAACCTGTGTTAACCAGCGATGAAATATCGTTTGAATCTGTACCCCTTGCGGTTGAAGTAAACTGTACCGTTCCCGCGCTGTTTGCCTGATATATCCACGTGAATGCGGCAGATGACATTCCAGGCAGAGTCATTGTAGCCGGTATTGGCCCTGAAACAGGCAGCACGTTTCCGCCATTCGTCAGGATCAATCCTGCAGGATCTGCTGTAAGGCCGTTAACAGCAGACTGGCCGTTGTTTGTCACATTCATAATTACAGTTATATTTTCGCCTGTTCCAAGATATGCAGGTGACGCGTTAATGGATGCCGTTAATGATGCCGGGCTTTGTATCTGTATCACAGGGCTTACCGTGACAGCTGAATTAACTGTTGCAAGGCTGTTTTCATCCATGCCTGAAGCATTTCCTGAAAGCGCAACCGAACCTAAACCCGCTGCCGTATACAGCCAGGTAAATACCGCGCTTGTGCCCGTGCCTACAGTAGCGCTTACGGGGTCGGGACCTGACACAGGTATCAAGCCGCCTGTGCTTGCCGCGGAATAATTAAGGGGGTTAGGCATAACCACATTGGCAATTGCCGTACCGCTGTTTGTAACAGTCATATATACCCTGACATCCTGCCCTATGTTAAACATCGTTCCGTCTATGGACAGCGCGCTTGAAAGCGATGCAGGCGATTCTATTGTTATGAAATTGCTGCTTACTGCTGTTGCTGTAACAGTAGTTTTGCTGTACTGGGCGTAGCCTTTGGAATAAGCGTTAACCGCAAGGCTGCCCGCGCCGGTGGCCGTATATGCCCACGTGAAGGAAGCTGAAGCACCTGCCGCTATGTTTACACTTGCAGGTACCGGGCTTTGGGCAAGCGTATAGCTTGCCGTTCCAAGTTTGATTAATGCGGAAGGCACAACGCCTTCGGCTGTGCTTGCGCCTGAATTTGTCACATTCATAATTATCGTTACGCGCTGTCCCACGCTGGCTACAGCAGGCTGTAATGTTATGTCCTGAGCAAGCGCCGGGTTAGCAATTACATTTATCACCATGCCGGCAGGATTTGAAATATCAGTGCTTGTATAAATACCCGATGATGCAGTCATTGTAACATTGGATATACCCGCAACACCCGCGCTTGATAACACGTACGTGAAGTCCTGCCTTTCACCCGGCGCCAGGTTTGCATTTGCCGGTATAGGGCCTGATATTGTGGTGCCTGAAAGAGGTACAGTATATGTATCCGGCGTGACGGTGTTTGCCGTTATAATGCCGGAATTACTTACTGACATTATTACCGTGTATCTCTGATTATAGTTTATTGTCTGCGGAGCAACCGATATCCAGCTTGAGAGTACCGGGAAGTTAGGCTGAACAAGTACGGTATTGCTCTGTGCCGTAATTGTAGTTGCTATGATTGCGCCGCTGTTGAAATCTGTTCCCTGCCCATCGGCTGTAAAGTATATAGAACCGACAGATGTGGCGGCATATACCCATGTGAAATAACCTGAACTTCCGCCTGAAATATTAGCGGTTGCAGGTTCAGGTGTTGATACGGCTACAATGCCCGCGCTTCCAACAGCCATAAACCCTGCATGTGTTACTGCATTTGCCGCAGCCTGACCATTATTTGAAACTGTCATTACAACGGTAATATTATTGCCGGTGCCAAGGCTTGCAGGGTTTGCATTTATTGAAGCTGTAAGCGCAGCAGGCGACTGAATTATAAGCGCATTAGAAGCTGCCTGTGCGGAAGTTTTCACAAGCCCGCTGTTTTCATCCGTGCCAAACGCGGCACTTGTAAAGATAACAGTACCTGATCCCTGTGTTGTATAGCTCCACATAAATACCGCGCTGGCACCGCCCGGAATTGTAACAGCCGCGGGCGATTCAAATATGGCAGCAGTTCCGACTATGCTTGATGTGGGTGTTATAGGCAATACCGATACAGCATCTGCCTGGCCGTTATTTGTGACCGTCATAATGACTGATATTATCTGCCCTGCGCTTACCTGAACAGGTGATACACTAAGCTGAGCCGCTAACGAAACCGCACTTTCAACAGCAAGCACATTGCTGCCCGTAACCGAGCTTGTAATTGTATTGCCAAGTGTTTCATCAATACCCTTTGCATTTCCGCTTACCGATACAAATCCGGGAGTATTCGCGGTATAAATCCATGTGTAGAACTGGTTATGAATTGGCGCCGCGTTTCCGGGAATAGGTGTTGCAGACGGAACCGGCCCGCTTACATAAACAAGCGATGCTGACCCTGTTGTCACAATATTCTGCCCTATTACATCTGAAGTGCCGCCGGCACCCGTATTGGTTACGTTCATTATTATGGTTACCTGCTGGCCGACACTTACCGTAGAAGGAATTATTTGAATATCAGATACAAGATACGCCGCGTCTTTAATAACCACATTCGCACTTGTACCTATGTTAGATATTACAGGTTCTGCCGGATTATTTACGTCTGTTCCGCGGGCTGCTGCAGTGAATGCTATTGTGCCTACTGCCTGCGCGCTGTAAACCCATGTAAATCTTGCAGTGGCCGCAGCTGTCAGCGTGACTCCGGCCGAAGGAAGAACTCCGGATGAAAGTTCAGCATTTCCTCCCGATATCTGAATATCATCAACAGCGGTGACTGAAACATTATTTGCGGTTGCCTGTCCGTTATTGGTAACATCAACCACTACCGTTATCATATACCCTGTACCAAGCACCGCGGGCATGGCGGAAACTGATACGCCAAGCGAAGCCGGTGTCTGTACTTTTAAGAGATTACTGTTTGTGACAATACTTGAAACCGCGGCACCTGTGCTGGAATCTATTCCCGAAGCATTTCCGCTGAATATGACGCTGCCTGAACCTGCCGCACTGTATGTCCATGTGAATGCGGCTGAACTATTTCCTGCTATTACTGCCGCAGCCGGCGCCGGTCCGTTGATTCTTACAGCTCCGCCGTCGCCAATAAGGTTAAGAGCCATAGGAGGCGCTACACTGTTTGCTGCTGACTGGCCGTTATTGGTTACAGTCATTATTACCGTGAACCACTGCCCTATGTTTTTAGTGGCAGGTGCTGAAATAGAACTTGCAAGTGAAGCCGGTGTAAGTATTGTGACGTAGTTGCTGTCATCGGCAGCTGCCGTTATTGTAAGTTTGCTGTACTGGCTGTAACCCGTTGCATAATTGTTTACCGCAAGTGTTCCAGCCCCTGTTGCCTGGTAAACCCATGTGTAAACAGCGCTTGCTCCGGCGGCTATTGAAGCTGATACAGGCGAAGGCCCGCTTATATATGAATATGAACCGCTGCCAAGTTTTACCATAGGCGCTGGCACAGTTCCTTCTGATATGCTGCCGCCTGAATTAGTTACGCTTAACATTACCGTTATATTCTGCCCCACACTTGCGACAGACGGAGTGACAATCATTTCATTTGCAAGAACAGGATCAGCAACAACCTGTATCTGGTTTGCAGTACCTGACGTTACATTTGTGCTTGGGTAGCCGCCGCTTGAAGCTATTATTGAATACGAAGCAGTTCCTGCAGTAGTTGCGGACCTGTAAACCCATGTGAATACTGCTGTTCCGCCCGCCGGTATATCTGCGGATGTCGGATTCACACTGCTTTGCAAAGTTCCGCCCAGCACAGGCGCAGGGTTAAGCGGGCTGGCAAATGTACCGTTAGCTGCCTGAACACCCACATTACTTACAGTAAGTCTTACTGTATAATTCTGATTATAGTTTACAATTGAAGGCGACACTGTAACAAATGATGTCATTACCGGATTATTGGGATAAACATTTACTATATTGCTGTATGCCGTGTAAGTTGTAGAAACAGGCATTCCTGAATTAAAATCTGTTCCGGAGGCATTGGATGAGAATGTTAAAGACCCAAGGCCGACTGTCGCATACACCCATGTAAACTGCGAAGAAGCCCCGGCTGTAATTGTGGCATTAGTAGGAACAGGCCCGCTTACATATACAAGAGAAGCTGAACCGGAGAAACCAAATCCGGCCGGTATTACCGCGTTAGCAGATGCCGTTCCTGAATTTGTAACTGTCATAATAACCGTAACATTGCTTCCAAGCGCCACTGCTGATGGTGATGCGGATATTGACGCCGCAATTGCCGCAGGTGCCTGAATAACAATCTCGTTTGATGAAACCTGCGCTGAAGATATTGTATTTAATGTATTTTCATCAAGACCCGAAGCCTTGCTTGTGAATACTACATTGCCCGGAGCAGTGGAATCAAATACCCATGTAAAGACAGATGATGCTCCGCCCGGAATTGTAACTGAAGCCGGCAGCGTGATAATACTTACAGATGAAGGAACAGAAGCCGAAGGCGTTACCGGCAGTACTGACACTGCATCCGCGGTTCCATTATTGGTAACTGTCATTAATACCGTTATCTGCTGACCGGCGCTTATCAATGAAGGATATGCATTCATTGAAGCTGCAAGTGAAGCCGGAGTTTCTATAATGACTGCATTTGAAACGGCTGCTGCCGAGTTTATAGTATTGCCAATATTTACATCAACCGCCCTTGCGCCCGCGTTGAATGAAATATTCCCCGCCGTCATAGCCGTATATACCCATGTCAGATAAGTGTCAGCGCCCGCCGCAATAGACTGCGTTACCGGAACAGGACCCGAAACATAAGACACAGAACCCGTGCCTGAAGGAGTCATGTTAACACCCGTAAGGCCGTTCGCGTCGCCCGCGCCTGTATTTGTCACATGCATTAAAACTGTTATTCTCTGTCCTGCGCTTACGGATAACGGCAGCGCGCTTAAATCCGCGGTTAAGAATGCCGTATTTCTTATTTCCACATTATTGCTTGTAGCAGCTGTTGATGTCACGCCAAGGTTCGTGTTGCCATCTACCCCGGTTGCAATACCTGTAAAGTTTATTGTTCCTATCGTGTTAGCCGTATATGTCCATGTGAAATATGCGCTTGCTCCGCCTGTAAGTATTACACCTGCTGACGGCACAACGCCTGTCGTCAGTGTCGCGTTTCCGCCTGATACTGCCGCGTCATTTAATTCGTTCATCCTTACATTATTTGCTGTTGCCTGTCCGTTGTTTGTAATTATTCCTGTGACCGTTATTGGATATCCGGTTCCCGCTACCGCAGGCGCCGCGCTTATTGCCACACTTAAATTAGCGCCTGTCTGTATCACAAAGTTTGTGCTTACGGCGTTATTGCTTGCAACTGCTGCCCCGCTGTTCGCGTCTGTGCCGGCTGCAATTCCCGCAAACGTTACTGTTCCGGCGCCCGCTGCGCTGTATGTCCACTGATATACCTGTGATGTTCCGCCGATAATTGCCGCGCTTGGCGGTTCCGGCCCGCTCATCCTTACCGCTCCGCCGGTTCCTACAACTGTTAAGTTGGAAGGAGGCGCGACAGCGTTAGCTGTGGCAGTACCATTATTTGTCACTGTCATTGTTACCGTGAACCACTGCCCTATATTCTTTGTGGCAGGTATTGAAATTGAACTTGTAAGTGATGCCGGTGACTGTATTGTAATATAATTACTGTCTTCTGCAGCTGCAGTTTTTGTTGCTTTGCTGTACTGGCTGTAGCCTGTGGCATATCCGTTTACAGCCAATGAACCCGCGCCGGATGACTGGTATATCCAGGTAAAGTACACATTTGCCCCGGCTGCCACTGTCTGGCTTGCAGGCGCAGGCCCGCTTACATATGTATAATTTCCGTTTCCAAGTTTGGAAAGGGCTGCAGGTACAACACCCTGCGCTTCACTTGCGCCCGAATTTGTTATGTGCATTCTTATGGTAATATTCTGTCCCACGCTTACCACTGCCGGGCTTACTATAATATCATGCGCAAGCATTGGATCTGCTATTACCTGAATCTGCGACGCTGAAAGGGTTGTAATATCAGTACTATTGAAACCTGCGCTTGAAGCTATAACTGTCGGGTTTGCAGTTCCCGCGGTCATGGCGCTTTCAAATACCCATGTAAACTGCGCGAATCCGCCGACCGGAATATCCACAAAAGCCGGCACAGGCCCGCTCATCAACGAACTTGAAAGGACAGTTGGGATGACATTTGGGATTGTCCCATTAGCAGCCACAATTCCAACATTGCTTACTGACATTATCACCGTGAACCGCTGGTTATAGTTTATTACCTGCGGCGACACAGTAACCCAGCTTGTAAGAATCGGGTCTGTAGGATAAATGTTTACCGGATTGCTCTGTGCTGTAACCGATGTGCTTACTGTATAGGCCGCATTATTACCATCAAGCCCCGATGCATTTGCCGTAAAATACAGACTGCCTGTGCTTACAGCAGCGTAGCGCCACGTGAATGAAGCCGAAGTACCGGATGTTATAGTTGCATTTGTTGGCAGCGGCCCGTTTACAGCTACATAAGATGCCGATCCAATTATTGCAAAACCTGTCGGAGTTACTGCATTTGCTGTTGCCTGTCCGTTATTCGTAACTGTCATGATTACTGTTATTTCAGAGCCGACTCCTATTGATGCGGGTAAAGCTGTCATGGAAGCGCTTAGCAAAGCAGGTGTCTGAATTACAACGCTATTGCTTACCGCTGCCGCTGATGTCTTTACAAGTCCGCTGTTTTCATCTGTGCCT
>PGYV01000015.1 GCA_002839855.1 Candidatus Goldiibacteriota bacterium HGW-Goldbacteria-1 | reverse complement strand
TCGTCTTGCCGTGGTCAACGTGTCCTATCGTTCCCACGTTTACGTGCGGTTTCGTCCTGTCAAATTTTTCTTTTGCCATTTTTTTAGTCCTCCTAAAAAATATTTTTTCTTTTATTTTTTTACCGCACAGCCTTTTTTCGTAACAGGGCCGCGGATTTAAATTTAAAATCTTGCGTCCGTCTGCCCCGCCGAAAACCGCCATGCGTTTTTCGTCTGGAGCCCGCGACCAGAGTTGAACTGGTGACCTCGTCCTTACCAAGGACGCGCTCTTACCAACTGAGCTACGCGGGCGGAATTAATTCCGCCTTTACCCTGAAATAAATCAAATAAAAAGCACACAGTTATCCTGCATCACTTTTTTTGCATCTCTGGGCAAAAAAAACGTGTTATTAATATAAAAAAAAACCACGCCGTGTAAAACACGTGGAGTTTAGAATTTATCAAATTTAGCCTTACTTGTCAAGCGCTTTTTTAATCTTTTTTTCACAGTCTGGAACACCCGTATAAAACGCCCTGTTTTTGGGCATTTTTAAACGGGATTTAAGACATTATGGCAGGAAATTATTTCTTAATTGCCAGCTTTTCCACTTTTCTGTCTATATAACCTTCGTCATTCTTTGTTTCAACGACAACTACATAATAACCTGATGCAATATAATCATTGGAAGCGGTGCGCATGTTCCATGATACTCCGCCCATTCCGGTATTAATTCCCATAAACGAAATCTGCATTTCCGCTCCGAACGTCTTTACCAGTTCCCCTGCCATGTTATAAATTCTTACCGTTGTTTCGCCGTTGTTATCGGTGCCGGCGCTCCATGTGATAACCAGTTCCCTTCCGTCTTTTTTATCCTGCGCTGTGTAAGGGTTTGGAATTATTTTTACGTCGTCAAGATATTTTTTTCCTTCATTTAGTATAACAACCGTCTTTGTGGCTTCAATGTATTTGTTGTCGGAAGTTTTTACGACAACCTGAATTTCATATGTGCCGCTTGACACAGCTTTGCCCTGATTGTTAAGGCCGTCCCATTTTACCAGGTCATTCACCCCGGTCCCGTACGGTATGGATATCAGCGAGCCGTCTTTTTCTATTACAAGTATGTCCTTTATGGCAAGCGAAACCCTCTGCGAAGAAGGCGTCCTGTATTCCCTTATTTTTCTTACAAGTTCGCCGCCGCTGTTGAATATGTTTAATTCAACGTATTCTTCAACCCTTATTACATGGATTTCTTCAACTATTATATTGGTGTGCCCGTATTCATCTTTCTGTTCAAACTTCATATAATACATTCCGCTGTTTAACATCTGCGACGCGTCATTGTCAACATACCAGTAGAAATCAGTATAACCCATACCCACCGTGTCAGGGGTTTCTATTCCGCCAAAAAACAGCCTCATCATCTGGCTTGTGGCGACATTATTTGTATCCGCGTATTTCGTATCCGACGCGCCTACATCCTTAACATAAATACCCACTCCGCCTATTAAATCTGATGTTCTAGTTTTTGCAATTGACCTTACAAGCTCACCTGCTTCATTATAAAGATTAATGGTAAGTATATAAGGGAACGGCGGCAACGTGGGCGTTATTGTAGGCGTGCATGTGGGAGTTCTTGTTTCAGTTATCGTAAGCGTTTCTGTGGGCGTGGAAGTGGGCGTGGAAGTAAGCGTTATTGTGGGTGTATCGGTAAATGTTATTGTTTCTGTAGCTGTAAAAGTAATAGTCCTTGTGGCTGTCATTGTGGGCGTGTCTGTATATGTAATTGTCTCTGTAGCAGTATTTGTAGCAGTCCTTGTAACAGTTATTGTCGGGGTATTTGTCATACTTTCCCAATATGTAATTGTAATAGTTGCAGTGGGCGTGTAAGTTATCGTCACTGTAACCGTAGGGGTTGACGTTCTTGTTATCGTAATAGTTGAAGAAGGCGTGGCAGTCGGCGTGGCGGTGAATGTGATTGTTACCGTTGTTGTCGGCGTGGCTGTTAAAGTATGTGTGACCGAAGGCGTGGGTGTTGACGTCGGCGTGTTTGTCATTGTTTCCAGGAATGTAATGGTTATAGTAGGCGTAACAGTAAGCGTTTCTGTTGAAGTAGGCGTGCTGGTACGCGTAGATGTTACGGTATTGGTCTCTGTAGAAGTCCTTGTAGGGGTAGAAGTCTGCGTGGGGGTCCTTGTGGGTGTATTGGTCGGCGTGGAAACCAAAAGTTCAACCGGCGCACAGCTTCTGTTTGACCACGATCCTTCCGCGCAGTTCCAAACAGCGTATAATGTCGGGGTGATTGTGGGTGTTGGCGTGGGTGTATCAAGTGAACATTCCGAAAGCATGATGCTTGCACTTTCAGGATTTCCCTGTGTACTGTACTGTGATAATTCAAGACCATAGCCGTTCCCATTAATAAAAACATGAAAATATTTTGGCCCAACAAGTGTATAACTTGCAGGCACAGGAACAATCACATTATAATTTGTAACAGAAGAACCTGAAGCCGTTCCTGCAGCCGCAGTAAAAGATGATACCCACGGCGGTAAATTATCCGGTGCATGCCCGCCTCCGGCTACTAATCCAAACAAACACTCATCATCATCAATAGTGGTGTTGTCCAAATAAGTAACAGTGGCATCATTAGATGCGACAACAAGAATTTCTAAATCTCCATAAGACTGAACATTAGTAGCATTAATGTTTATTGTCAGGTTCTGACCCGCAGTATAACAAGAACCTTTTATACTTGCCGCAGAATTTATTGAAATCGCAGCAAATGACGATACCGCCATAAAAACACTAATTATTATCGCTATGAAAGCTGTTTTAAACACATGTCTAAACATAATACTCAGCTCCCTTTTCTTTCGGTGCCAAATGTGTACCTGTCAATCAGATACCCTAAATACTCTTTGTCAAACATCGGCAGATAAGGAATTGACATAATAACAGCTGTCCAGGACACAGATCCCGAAGCGCCAACACTAAGATTTCCCAGATTCCAAATTATAAGGTTTCCAGGGCCCGGGCTTCCACCACCTAAATTTATAGCCATCAAAGTCGCAGGAGGAGACTGTGGAATTGTGTCCCAGATATAAAAAGTATCAACATCTACTGTTCCTACATTGGTATAAGCAATTGTGTATGTGATTGTGTCGCCAACCCTTGCAGAAGTTGGCTGTGCCGTCTTTGTGACGCTTACTTCAGGGTCAGGACATATTGGGTCAAGTACCACTTCGTTTGAATCCTGTGTTACCCCAAGGCCTGTAATAGAAGACATATTTGTAATAGGGTCACAGGAATTAACAACTCCCCACCAAGTTAGAGTTCCTGCTTCATCGCCTGTTACGCTGAAATTCCAGTTCCACTGTCCTGCGGCAAGCGTACCTGCATGAGGACCCGATGCCCATGTTCCGGAAGAAGTTAACTGCGTTTCAGGGTAATCATCCACTATTAAAATAGGGTCATTGATGGCCCTTGGTTCATAAACCATAAAGTTGTTGTAATAATCATTAACCCAATACTGGTCGCCGCCCTGCTGTGCTATACCCACGTACCAGTTTCCTGAAGCGCACGAAGAATTTGCAGGAGGTGCTGTGTCTGTCCATGATACATCCCATCCTGCAGGTTCCGGTTCGCCTTTTGGCCATACTTTCGCACGAAAAGAATAATCTGAAATAGCTTCTACTTTCAATACATACCATCTGTTTGTTTCTATATTATACCTTGGCTGCGCAGATGCCGGCCAGCTGCAATTAGCCGGTTCTCCATAACATCTTTGAAAACCAAGCTCGCCACCAGAATTACTTCCTATAAATTCATCAACCGATAATACAACACCATAAGCAACAGCCTGTGCTGTTCCGCCAAGATTATTAGTTCTTATAAATACATGTGAATCAGCACCTTCATAGCTTGCGCCTATCATAACGTCCGTTACAATTGTCCCTGTACAAAAATCATTTGGCGATGTATGAATAAGCCCGGGATATACATTAGCATTTGAAGAACCCCTTATAATACGGTCGCCCGTACCGCACACATCCATTATATACCAGCCGTTTCCGGTGCCTCCCGGTGCTGCAATTGCCCATCCGGTAGGCGCGGTGGCAGTGTATGTAACTGAATTAACGTTATCAAATGGTTCATAAACTATAAGTTTGGAGCCGTTAATATCATATTCAAGAAAATATGTAACCGTATCGCCAAACGGCACACTATCAAGGCTCTGTGATTTTGCAATATTTACTGCAGCTTCACCGACTACAATATCCGCACTGGTATTTTTTGTAATTGAACCCATTGTTCCTGTGGCGTTGTTTTCCAGCCTTAAACCTGCGGGTATTTCTGTCGTCATTTCAAGAAGCACCCACACAGTACCTTCTGCCTTTCCCGTGTCACCCGTCCTGTTTGGAAGAGTCCATGTAATAGTGCGCGGCAACATATCGCCGGGCGCGGCACCGCTAAACGGAACGGGCCCTATTGATACTATCCTTAAAGCTCCTCCGCCGGGAGGCGTTGGCAATGTATCTGTTATTACCAACTGTCCATTCTGATAAGAATAATCTATTGAATAAACCATTAAATCGCCAACCTGCTGCAGCACGCCTTCAACTTTTTTATTCACGGTAAAATCAGGGTCAAAAAGGGGTATATCCCAGAAAAGCGTTTCAGATGTACAAGGGTCAGTACCCCTTGTAACCCATTCACTTTCCGCAAGCTGCTGGTCTTTCATTCCAACATGCAGATATAACCTGTCATTTGTACATCCCGGAAAATTATCCGCTGCAGGTATTCTGATGGTATACTCCCTGTAAAAAGTGACGCCCTGCGGCCCGCTGCAATGAGTACAATCCCAAACACTGTTTCCGGGCTGAATATTAGCGCGGCACCCTATCTGCGCGTCCGCGTATGCATCGCCCGGTGTTGAATTCGGCGGAAGCATATTCTGGCAGTTTACAGTCCTATTTCCATATAATACAAAAACCTGTCCGGCGCCTGATACATTTGCGTTGGTAGCTAGAGGATTTACGCTTACAGCCATAGCAATAGTAGCGTCATTATAACCCTGCGCGCAGTATGTTATTCTTACAGTTGCAGCTTCACCAAACCCGGGATTTGGCGGATCCATTGAAAGTCCAAGAATCTGCGGATTGGCATATAATAATGAAAAAGGAATAATTGAAGTTAAAACCGCTAAAAGTATTAATTTTTTAATCTTGTTAATCACTGTTTTATTCTCCTGAATACTCATTATGCGCCTCATTTTCATTTTATAAAACGCATTAAGTTATACTAATTAGACAAAATACCTGCAAAAAAGTTCCGCTGTATTTCGCACTGCATATTTTACTGGATAAACCAACACGTGTCAACTTCATAAAAATGACGTAACACAACAAAACAACTGCCCCGGCTGAAGCCCGCGCCTACCAGTACAAAAACACCCAGTGCACAAAACATTTTAAAAAAACCAACAACCGCGGATAATACCGAATGATGTTTGATATAGATTCGGTATTAAAGACCCGCGTCTACCAAAACATAAAACAACTATAAAAATACAATATTAACTGATAAAACTTGAATTTTATACACTTTTTTTAAAGTCTTATTTCTTTAATAATACCCCTAAAAACGATAAATGCCGGCTTTGCAGCCGGCATTTATCTCCCGAAATTCCCTGGTTATCCTTATTTTATCGCTAATTTTTCAACTTTTCTGTCTGTAAAACCTTCGTCATTAACCGTTTCAAAAACAACCACATAATACCCCTGCGCGACGTTATCTCCGTTGGCGGTCCTTAAATCCCACGGTATAAACTGAAGGAACGTTTCAAACTTAGCTGACAGCCTTCTTACAAGCTCCCCGTTTATTGTGTAAATACTTACGGTCATGTCTCCCGTACCTGTTCCTGTCCACCTGAATAGAACAGCGGGCAGGATTTTCTTATCAACCGGGTTAGGCGTGATTGAAACCGATTCCAAAAATTTCTTTCCTTCGTTCAGTATAATAACCGTCTTGCTTGCCTCTATTGTCTGCCCCTGAATATTTTTCACAACCACCTGAATCTCATAAGTTCCGCTTGATACGGCTTTGCCCTGATTATTAAGGCCGTCCCATCGTACATATTCGCCTATTCCTTCGCCGTACACAAGTGTAAGGTCGCCGCCATCTTTATCAATAATCAGCATGTCATCTATTTTCAAAGAAACCCTGTCTGTATCGCTGGCGCGGTTTTCTTTTATTACCCTTACAAGCTCGCCGCCGCTGTTAAAAATATTTATTTCCACGTACTCTTCTATTTTAATTACCTGTATGTCTTTAATTAATATGTTTAAATGTCCATATTCGTCTTTCTGTTCTATTTTTATGTAATACGCGCCGTTTCTGATATCCTGCATGGCGTTATTTGTCGCGCCCCATTCAAAAACCGTGAAGCCTGTACCTATGCTTTCAGGGGTTTCAAGGCCGCCCATAAATATTTCCATGACCTGTTTGTTGGTTACCACTTCAGATTCAGCACCTTCTGCCGTGCCCGGTAAATTATTACCTTCCGCAACCGTAAGGAATTTAACCACAGACATAAGTTTATTGGCCCTTGATTCCGCAACTATTTTTACAAGCTCTCCCGCTTCATTATATATGCCTATCCTTACCATGTACGGGAAAGGCGGAAGCGTCGGCGTGATTGTCGGCGTAGATGTAGGCGACATGGTTTCTGTTATTGTCAGCGTTTCCGTGGATGTGGCCGTTTCTGTAGCAGTTAAAGTAATCGTGGGAGTGTCTGTCCAGGTTACCGTTCCTGTCGCGGTATGCGTAATTGTCCTTGTCGCTGTCATAGTGGAACTTTCCGTTGAAGTCATGGATACCGTCGCGGTAGGCGTGGCAGTGCGCGTATTTGTTGCCGTGTTCATTGCTGTTTCCGTTACTGTCATCGTAATTGAATTTGTAGGTGTTGATGTACGTGTGGCTGTCATTGACGATGTGGCTGTAGAAGAAAGTGTTATAGTAGCAGTAGGCGTGGCAGTTGGCGTATTTGTCATACTTTCCCAATACGTAACTGTTATTGTCGGAGTCGGCGAACTTGTAGGCGTGGCAGTGCGCGTTACCGTAACAGTGGATGTAAATGTCACAGTCGCGGTATCCGTAAATGACACTGTCGGAGTTGCAGTTTCTGTAATAGTCCTTGTCACTGTAACCGTGGGTGTATTGGTCATGCTTTCCCAGTATGTAATTGTTATTGTCGGGGTTGCAGTGCTTGTAGGCGTGCTTGTCCTTGTTGCAGTCACCGTGGACGTATATGTTACTGTTGTAGTGGCCGTCCTTGTAGGGGTTGCCGTATAAGTAATTGTAGTGGTGTTTGTAAGCGTTGCCGTGGAAGACGGCGTCATTGTAGGCGTGGCAGTGTTAGTAGGCATTGTTGTCTGCGTGACAGTTACAGTGCGCGTCGAGGTCATTGACGAAGACGGTGTTATTGTAAGAGTATTAGTCCTTGTGGCGGTTGAAGTGGGCGACGGCGTCCTTGACGGCGTGGGTGTAGCCGACGGCGTGTTTGTGCGCGTAGCTGTAAGCGTTACTGTGTTTGTCGGCGTCCCGCAAAGAACATCCGCTATTACTTCATTTGAACCAACTGATGGTGAATCTCCCGCAATAAAAGCTTTATTAGTAAGAGGATCACAGCCGGTGACTTCCCCCCACCATTCGTAGGTCCCACTGGTTGCACCTGCAACATTCCACTTTAAAACATTGCCTGTAAATGAAGTGGGAGCGGTATTTGCGCCCAGATAAGTTACACCTTGCGGGACAGTGTCATACACGTAAGAATTTGAAGATGTCTTTGGCTCAAAAACAATGAAATTATTATAACTATCCTGCGGATCACCATTAGCACCGCTCTGTTCACCAAAACCGGGGGTCCAGGTATCACCGCTTGTGCAAGACATACCGTCAGCAGCACCATTATTGTCTGTGTAAACAAGTGAATATCCCGTAGGTTCCGGATCGCCTTTAGGCCAGACTTTTATATTAAACGTATATGGTGCTCCCTGCGCAACTACAACTTTAACCCTATACCATTTATTTGACAAGATATGCGGGGTTGCAGCACCGGCCGGCCATGTAGTAGTAGTACCCACAGTCTTCTGAAACTTCACAAAAGTACCTGCAACTCCCGGCGCTTCATCAACAGATAATAAAACGGCATACGCCCTTGAAAGACTTCCGGTTAAACCATTATTTCTAATAATAACCAGCGCGTCCGCACCTTCATAAGCAGCCGTCCCATAACCTATCATTGCGTCCGTCTGAACAATACCGCCGTCACAAAACTCCGCATCCAGCCCATCAAGCAATAATGCAGGATACTTTCCAGCGTCTGCGTCTCCCCTTATTATTCTATCGCCTGTATTACAAGCGTCTTCAATATACCAAGTACCATTGGTTCCGCTTTCAGGAGCAAATTTAAAACCGGGAGGAGGACTTGACGAATAAGTGCCAATCGGTATATCATCCATCGGCCTGTAAGCTTTCAGTTTCATACCATTTATTTCATATTCAACAAAATACGTGATTGTGTCGCCATACCTTACAATGTTATCACTTTGACTTTTCCTAATACTTGTCGCCGCTTTGCCTGCCGCAATTGTGACAGCGCTTGTTTTAATGGTACCCGACATGTTTCCCGTAGCGGTATTTAAAACCGGTTCCCCCGGATTAAATGCAGTTTTTACCTTTAAAAGCATCCATACAGTACCTTCCGCCACACCCTTATCACCCGCTCTTGAATCAAGTGTCCACGTTACAATTCCGTTATCCGCGCCAACTCCCGGATGAGTTACACTGCCTCCGGTTATTGAAGACGGGCCTACAGATACTAATTCAAGCTTGCCGGCGCCGGGAATGGAATCAGTAATTGTAAGCGGCCCGTTCTGGTATGTATAATCAATTGAAAAAAGAATTAAATCACCAACATCTTCAATAACGCCTTCTGCTGATTTATGCAGGGTAAAGTCAGGGGGCATTAAAGGCAGCGACCATGTCAGTGATTCAGATTCGCAGGCTCCAATTGTATGCCAGTCAGGTTCCTGAATATTGGCGTCTTTAAAACCGGCATGAAGGTATAAATTAGTATTATTACATCCCGGGAAATTATCAGCAGACGGCACATGAACAACATATACATCCGTAGCAATATGCCCGCCGTCGGTACCGTTACAAATTGTACACGGAAAAGGGTTCATATATCCCCACCCTGTGTTTGCTGTCCAGTCAATTGCACCGCCGGGAGTTAATGACGGTTTGGATGTTGCCACATCTATACCAGCCCTTGATACAACAAAAACCTGCCCAAGTCCTGATAATCGTGCGTCAACCAAAGTCGGCTGAGTACTAAAAGCCATAGCAAACATATTTGCAACATATGCATTAGCACAATACTGCACAGTTACAGTAACCAACTGCCCAAAAACAGGCGTAGGAGGATTCATTGTCAAAGATGTTATTTTGGCACCGGCAAAAATACTGCTTATAGATATGCCCCAAAAAACAAAGGCAAAAAGTGCAGCTATTTTAATTTTTTTTAATACATTTTTCATAATAAAACTCCTATTTTTAGTTAAGCGTTTAGACAACAACAAATAAATTTAGTTTCGCACAAAAATAGCCATAAATTAAAAGGCTTTCTGAGTATAGGGTAACATTGTTTTGATGTCAATGGTAAATTTAGGAATTGGGTTTTGTAATGCAGAATGTGGTCTTGGCAGATGCTTGGACGCTTAGATATTTGGAGGCTTAGAGGCTTAGAGGCGCTTGGCGGCTTGGCGGCTTGGCGGCTTGGCGGCTTGGCGGCTTGGCGGCTTGGTGGCTTGGTGGCTTGGCGGCTTGGCGGCTTGGCGGCTTGGTGGCTTGGCGGCTTGGCGGCTTGGCGGCTTGGCGGCTTGGTGGCTTGGTTTAGGTTTGGTAGACGCGGGTCTTCAGCCCGCGGGATTTTGATTTTTCACACATTTAAACATCCGTTTTAAAAAAAACTGCCGCACCTTAAAAGGTGCGCCTACCAAGACAAAAATAACAACACAAAACAAATCAAAGACGCGCGGGCTGAAGACCCGCGTCTACCAGGTATTTAAATACTAAAAAAAAAGAGGCGCAATTTATTGCGCCTCTGAATATTAACTTTTAGTTCAACAACCGCACCCTAAAGGGTGCGCCTACCAATACTAAAATATAATACAAGAACGAGACGCAATATATTGCGTCTCTACGAGTAAATACAAAACAAAGTAAAAAATTTATTTTTTAACAGCTATCTTTCTTTCCAGTACATATTTTTCACTGTCGTTTTCAACATAAATTTTAAGCACATACAGCCCTACCCCTATCTTAAACCCGCCGTCGGTCCGGCCTTCATATAATAATTCGCGGGGGCCTTTTAAACCTAAACCTTCGCCTTTCTGCACCTGCTTGCTCCATACCAGTCCGCCAAACATATTAAAAAGTTTAAAGGTTACCTTGCTGTCCGCTTCAAGGTAATACCCTATCTTTGTGCCGCCTTTATCCGGGTTAAACGGGTTTGGCGTGTTCTTTACCGTCTGTTTATCTGCCGTGGAAGTGGCGGAAATAAATTCAAGTACAATTGACTGCGATGCGGCTATTCCATCTACTGTAACTGTAATAGTCACATTTGTAGGTGCAAGTAACGGCGCAGTATAAACTGACGAAGCCGTTCCGCCCATTACATTTATTGAATAATCATAATCACCGGTTATTGTATCTGTCACGCTTAAAATTCCTGTCCCTGCCGGAAGAATATCAAACGAAACAGCAGTCCTTGAAACAGGATTCATGTACGCATCAAACACAGCCACGTTTAAATTCGCGGTCTCATCGGGTTTTATCTGCACTTTATCCGCTGTAAACGAAAAACTTTGCGGTGCAGCCGCATATACCTGCACCACATCAGACGGTGACTTGGTTACATAATAATAAGTGCCTGTGCCGTTATCATAATCAGTACAATCCGGCATTATTTTTATCCTGTCCATTTTCAGATACTGAACAATTGCATCCCCCTGCCCTGCCGTTACAACCACGTTATCCGGCGAAAGAGTTTGCAAAAATGCCGAATGATTGTCATATTCAACAGCTTTAATTGACACTACTTTATCAAAGTCAGGCAGAATCCCTTTTTCCGCTTCCCTTGAATAATTTGACGCTTTAACTGTTACTGTCAAAAAACTTCCCGCAAATACTGGAATTTCCGCCGCAGTATATGTGATGTTGTTTATTTCCGGCCAGATAAAATACGTATTTAAAGTTGAAAACGTCCTTTGATTTATTCCAAAAACGGAATTTGCATAATCCATGGCATTTATATCAAATAGCCCTCCGATATCGGGATTAGGCATCAGCGTCATGGCGTAAATTGTGGTGCCGGGAATGTCTGCTACGGCAAAATCAGTGGCGGTTGGAGTGACTGAATATTTTTCATATAAAGCGCCGCTTGACTGCAGCCATACAGCTGACGGATAACCGGAATTTATCCTGTTATAATAATCATCACAAGCGGTGACCGTCACATAAAATTCACGGTATGTCATAAGGGTTTCAGGTATTCCTGAAGAACCTAAAGCCGTACCCGGCGCGTATTCCTGCCCCTGAGTAAGAACAAGCAGTTTTGAATAAGGCCCCGGATTTACCAGCTTTGTCGCGGTGCCCGTAGCACCTGATACATCTGTAAACGTCATTAAAAGCGCGGGATCAGCGCCAAGGATCTTCACTTTTCCCATCCATTTTCCTGCCGTAAAAGCAGTTGAAGCTGCTGCGCCCGTTTCAACAAACGTGATATCACCCACTGATGCGGTTACAGTCACATTTCCCGTATAATCCGCCTTTGTCAGATTATCCGTCCCTATTGCCGTAATAGTAAGCGGTATTTCCGCGCCCGCGGTTGGATTACCGGCCGGCATAACAACAGTAAAGTTTCTAAGGTCAGCCGCATTTACGCAGGTTATTACGCTAAATATGATTGCCACTAAAAATATGTTTTTTTTCATATGAACCCCTGGGTTTGTTGTTTTTATAAAGCCGCGGGCCAAATACCCGCGGCTGTTAAATGTCATTAATAACTTTTTCAGTTAACATCTTACTAATTTATCTTCATGTACTCTTCAAGGGACGTGGTGCCTTCTATCAGCTTCAATAATGCCGCTTCTTTAAGAGTCTTTAATCCGGTCTTGGCATTTTCTTCTTTTATCTTTTTAAGCGGCTCTTTGGCCATAAGCATGTCTTTAATTTTATCGGTCATGACAACGGCTTCAAACACGGCTGTCCTTCCTTTATATCCGGTCTGGGCGCAGCTTGCGCACCCGTTTCCTTTATATAAAGTAACCGACTTGCTTTCTTCCCCGCCAAGCATTTTTACAATATCCGGCGCTGCCTGATATGGCTGCCTGCAGCTTGTACATATCTTTCTTACAAGGCGCTGTGCCATAACCAGAATTGTATTTGAATAAACTATATACGGTTCAATTCCAAAATTCACTATTGTCTGCAGCGCCTGATAAGGGTCAGACGCGCGAAGGCGCGAGATTAAAAGATGCCCGCTGGCAATTATATCAAAGACAGCTTCTGCCGTTTCTTTATTGGATATATCCCCTATTGTTATTACATCACAGTCCTGTTCCGCAAGATAATGAAGCACCTGCCCGTAATTTTTTCTGCTGACTTTAGTCTGATTTACCCCCGGCACCACATAGCCGGTGCTTGTGTCATCTATGGAGAAAATATTGATATCCGGCCTGTTCATTTCCACAAGGGTGGAATGCATTGTGGTTTCTTTTCCGCTGTTTGTGGGGCCTGACAGGATTATAAGCCCGTGCGGCTTTTTAATAAACCTTCTGTATGTTTCCACCATGTCGTCTTCCATTCCGCTCTGGTCAAGGGTTAAAACTGCTGCATCTGTCCTCATTATTTTAAGGACTATCTTTTCACCAAACAAAGTGGGGAATGTATATACCGCCATATTAATTTCTTTGCCGCCCACGCGGATTTTAAGTTTGCTTTCCTGCGGCGCGGATTTTTCCGCCTGATTCATCTGCGCCAGTTCTTTTATTTTATTTAAAAGTCCGTTATAAAGGGTGCGCGGCGGCGATTCCACTTCGTATAAGGTGCCGTCTATCCTTCTTCTTATCCGGCATTTATCGGCAAGCGGCTCTATATGAATATCCGTGGCGCCGGCGTCATACCCGGTTGAAAGCAGCGTGGTTAAAAACACGTTAACCGGCGTATCCTGCGATACAACTGCCTGTGCCATATTAGGTGCTGTCTGAACCTGTGGCGGCGGCGGTGTGTACTGCGGCTGCGGAGGTGCGTACTGCTGCGGCGGAGGAGGCGGAGCCGGAGAATACTGCGGCTGCGGAGGCGCGTATTGTTGCGCGGGCGCAGCAGCCGGCTGCGAAGGCGCCGGAGGAGGAGGCTGCTCTCCATAAATAGACCTTTGAATCTTCATACCCGAAGATTCCTGCCTGGAAGAATTTCCCATTGGCGCGGATAAAATATCATCAAGGTCTTCAACGCTTGCTTTTGCCACCGCGCCGGTTTCTTCCGCCTTATATCCAAAATATTTATTTATCTGTTTTAAAATCTCTTCAGATGGTGCCAGCCTTACGTCAATTTCACTTTTTGTTGTTGCTTTTAAATCATCTATCACAAGAAAGTTCATTGGTTCCGCCATAGCAACGGTAATTACCCTGCCATGCCTTGTAACGGGTATAAGTTTTTCATTTCTCATAAGCTGTTCGGGAAGAAGTTTTAAAATATCCTGCTTAATGTCGGTTACTTCATCAAGGTTAACAAACGGGACTCCCATCTGATATCCAAGAAAAGTCCACAAAATTTCTTTTGAAAGATACCCCATTCTTACAAGTATCTCCCCTATTTTTTCTCCTGTGCGCCTCTGTTCTTCAAGGCCGTCTTTTAACTGTTCTTTTGTTATGATGCCTTCGTCTACCAGCATTTCACCGATAAGCATGTTCTTTTTGGGTTTGCTCATTGTTTACCCCTCTTTTTTCTTGAATATGTCAAAAATTGATTTTTTCTTTTTTGATTCGCTTTCTTCTTCGGTCGCAGACGCTAAACCGCCGCCTTCGCCATCCTGCGCGGGAACTTCTTTGTAATCCTGTTTCGCCTGAATCTTCTCGCCTTTAGAGATTTTCTTTGCAAATTCAGCGCCAATTTCCCTGGTTTTATTTTCAAGTTCCGATTTTGAAAGCCCGCTGTCCGCCGTTATTTTTATCGCCTGCTCTTTTCCGGTAGACTGGTCTTTAGCGGAAACCCTTATGATTCCGTTCGCGTCAATGTCAAAAATAACATCTATTTTTGCCGAACCTTTAGGCCCGGGAGGAATTCCCACAAGGTCAAAAGTACCAATCATCTTATTATCAGAAGCCATTGGTTTTTCACCCTGGAAAACTTCTATCCTTACAAAAGACTGATTTTCCTGCGTAGTGGTATATACCTCTGTTTTTCTAAGCGGTATGGAACTGTTTTTTTCAACTATTTTTGAAAAGATACCGCCTTCTGTTTTAATACCAAGCGAAAACGCGGTAACATCAAGCAGCAATATGTCCCTGATATCACCCTTTAAAACAGACGCCTGTTTTGAAGCGCCTGACGCAACCGCTTCGTCCGGATTTACGCCGGAAAAAGGGTCTTTTCTGAAAATTCTTTTTACCACTTCACGTACAAGGGGCATCTTTGTCTGCCCGCCTACAAGGACCACTTCATCTATATCGCTTGCCCTCATCCCCGCGTCATTAAGCGCCATTTCACATGGGCCGGCTGTTTTTTCGGCTATTATTTTCGTTATTGCTTCCAGCGTGGGCCTTGAAAGAACTGTCTGAAGATGCTTTGGCCCGTCATTTGTAGCTGCTAAAAATGGAAGCGTTATTTCCACGGATTCCAGCGTGGAAAGGTTTATCTTTGCTTTTTCCGCCGCATCTTTTAACCTTTGAAGCGCAACCCTGTCATTTTTCAGGTCAATTCCTTCTTTTTTTAAAAATTCCGCAACAAGGTGATCTATAATTGCCTGGTCAAAGTCATCGCCGCCAAGGTGCGTGTCGCCGCTTGTGGATAAGACCTTAAAAATTCCCTGCCCAAGTTCCAGTATGGATACATCAAAAGTTCCGCCGCCAAGGTCATAAATTACAACTCTCATTTTTGTCTTGCTGTCAAAACCGCTGGCCAAAGCCGCGGCAGTGGGTTCATTTATTATCCTTACGATTTCCAGGCCGGCTATTTTGCCTGCGTCTTTTGTAGCCTGCCTCTGCGAATCATTAAAATGCGCCGGAACAGTAACTACCGCTTTATCCACGGCTTCGCCAAGATAATTTTCAGCGTCTTTTTTTAACTTCATAAGTATCATTGCAGATAATTCCGGGGGCGAATACGTCCTTCCCATTACTTCCACCCATACATCGCCGTTTGCGGCGCGGACAAGTTTATATGGCATAAGCCTTAAATCATTTGCAACTGTAGGGTCATTAAATTTACGGCCTATAAACCTTTTAATTGAAAAAATAGTATTTTCAGGGTTCATTACCTGCTGCCTTTTTGCGGCATTGCCTACAAGTATCTGCCCTTCTTTGGTGAACGCCACTACCGACGGGGTTGTTCTGAAATTTTCGTCATTCGGTATCACCAAAAGCCTGTTGTCTTCCATCAAACCCATACAAGAGTTTGTCGTTCCAAGGTCTATCCCGATAATTTTTGCCACTTAAGCACCCTTTCCCGTGTTTTCTTACTGCGCTTTTCTTACCCTGTCAATTTCTCTCATCAGTTCCTGAAGCTTATCAATAACCCTTTTATAGTGCTGATTTTCAGGGTCCAGTTTTATCGCCTCTTCAAACGCCCTCTTGGCGTCAATAAGCTTGTTGGTTACAGTATAAATTACCCCTATATTGTAATAACCTTCGCTTAATTTATATACCGCACAAGCCTGCTGAAACTTAATCAGCGCGGTATTTTTATTTGTATCAAATGATGCTGCGCCTTCTTTAAAAATTACACAGGCCTCTTCAAATTTTTTCTTGTCATTACCCTGAAAAATACCAAACTTTTTTTCAGCAGGCGCCTGTTTTAAAGAAGCAAATATTATAAAATTATATATCTTACGCTTTAAAGAGTTGGAAAGTATGTTATACGCTTCCACCACTTCTGAAGTCTTTTCATGAGCCCAGTCCGGCCTGTCCGGATTATGGTCAGGATGGTATTTGTACAGCATCATCCTGAAAGCGCCGTCTATTTCTTCCTGTGTTGCCGCCGGATAAATTTCCAGCAGTTCATAATAGTTAAGTTTATTTGCCATCTTTTCCTTTTATCAGAACTTTGTTCCCTTAAGCCTGAACAGTTCGGCCACACGGCCGTCATTCATGCTTATATCGTCTGTTTTTTCATAATTTGCAAGCGCGAAAGTTTCATCCGCAATCTGCTTTGACGCGTATATATTTGTGTTAAACTTTTTCTTTTCGCCGTAGCGCGAAGCAAAATTCAGGTAATCAGTAATCGCGTTAAAAGCATCAACGGATTTTCTGTCTACAAAATTACCGGTTATATTTCCCTTTGTTATTACAAAATTAATATCAAAATCTTCCACATTATAACCCAGTGTCAGTTTGCTTTTTACCATATTCACAAGTTCTTTTCTTATCTCTACAGTGGAAATAAGGGCGCGCTTTAAATCGTCATTGTGTTTAAACGGATACCCAAAACTGATTAGTATAAACTTTTCCGTAACTTTAAAAACAGCACCCTGATATTCCAGTACGGTGTATGATATCTTTTCTATAAATTTCTTTATTATTTCCTTAAGTTCCTCGCTGATAAGTTCATAGGTAAAACCCGCAAACGCCGAAGTGTCCACAAACACAAATACCGTTTTATTATCATCCGTCTGCGAAACCGGATAATAACCTTTTGTAATTTTATCCGTCATTTCCTGATATGTAAGAGTCTCGTAAGCTTTTTTCAGATTGTCCATATCTTTCAAACCGTCAGCCACTGTTTCAAACGCGTCTTTTATCCTTACCTTTTCTTTTAATTCAACTATCATGCGGTTAAAGTCATCGGCAAGGACTCCGGTTTCGTCATTTGTTTTCACATCAACAGAGACATCAAGGTTTCCTTCCGCCACTTTTCTCATTCCGCCCGCTATTATATTAAAATTTCTTGTAATAATCTTAGCAAGCCCCCACGCGCCCAAACCGCCGGCAAGCAGTATAAAGAATGCCAGAATAGATGTATTTAAAATCATCATGTTCTGCGCCCTGTAAGTGCCATATTTGGAAAACTTTATTACAAGCGTGGCAAGCCCTATGTCTTTGTCTTTTATTTTTATATTGCCTATAATCTTAACCGTATCATCTATTTTATTTCCCGCAAGGGCTTTTACTGTTTCTTTTTTATCTTCGGTAAGTTTAATTTTTGAAAATTTAGTTTTAATCAGCCGGTCGTTTATCGCAGCCGCCCTTACGTTTTCCTTGCCGTCAATAATAGCCATAAAAACAATATTTTTATCTATCTGCACAAACTGTTTCATGTAGTTTTCATAAATGCCCCAGTTTATTCCGGACCGGCCCTGCGCCACAGGCCAAAGCGCGCCTAAAGTTTTTGCCGCTTTTTTAGCGCTGTTTTTCATTTCATTTATACTGTCATTCCAGTTCATCGTCATATAATAACCGACGATAGCGGTGAGGGTTACAAGAATAAGGGAAAAAATAAGTATGCTTATCTTGTAGCTTAAACTGAATCTCACCTTTCTTCTTGATGCCATTTTTGCCTTCTTTCGTTTTTTATTTAGCTACAGATTCCAGCGCGTAAAAAGAGCTGTCGGAATCGCCAAAATAAATTATGCCGTCTTCGCCGATAAGAGACGTCACCACATTAAATTCGTATTTCTGTGACCATTTCTTTTCGCCTGTCTTTGAATCAAGCGCAAGCACTTCTTTCCCCGCGCCCAAGTAAAGTATATTATTAACAGCCAAAGGCGTGGTTAAAACCTTGCCTTCAACAGCAGTCTTCCACAGCAGTTTGCCGTTTGACGAATTTAACGCGTAAATATTTTTGTCGTTTGACCCGGCAAAAAATACGCCTTCTTTAATAACGCCTGATGTTATCCAGCCTTCCGCCTGAAACGCCCACTTAACAGCGCCGCTTAAAGAATCCACGGAATATATTTTTTTATCATCCGAACCAAAATAAAGCACCCCTTCGCTTTCAACTGCGGTGGATGCAATTCCCTTGCCCGTGGCATACTGCCACGCCACTTTACCGCTGTCCACATCAAGTGCGTACATATTGGCGTCAATTGAACCAATGTATACAAGCCCGTTCGCCACCGTAGGAGAAGAAACAACCGGCATAAGCGTTGCGTATTTCCAGATTATTTCGCCTGTCGTTCTGTTCATAGCGTAAACGGTGTTATCCATTGACCCCACATAAACCACCGACGAAAATACCGCCGGCGAAGAACCCTGAATTGGGCCTATCTTTTTGCTCCAGATTACTTTTCCGGTGGAAGCAGAAAGCGCATAGAACATTCCGGTCTCCGTGCCAAAATATAGTGTAGTTCCGTATAATGCCGCGGAAGATGAAATACCGCCCTGACAGGGTGTTTTCCAGACTGCCTGGCCTGTGCTTTTTTCAATTGCATAAAAATTATTATCCATGCATCCAACATAAATATTTTCCGCATCCATTACAGGCGACGCTTTAAAACCCGATATGGCCTTGAATTTCCATTTAAAATCAAGCGGCGGAAGTATGTTGTATCCCGTATAAAAATCATGGCTTGGGACTCCCCTGAACATGGACCAGACATATTTCCCTTTTTCAGCTTTAACGGTGGTGACTTTTTTTGAAGCAACTATAATTTCCTGCTGCTGCACTTCTATCTGTTTTTCAAGTTTTTTTACCTCTGCGGAATTCGCGCCGGCAGTGGATGCTTTTTTCGTCTTTAAATCCCGCTGCATTTTCTGAAGCTGTGTGCTTTGTGTCTTAATCTGCTTCTGCAGCCCTTCCATCTCTTTAATTTCCTCGCTGATATTTATATCAATGCTGGCTTCTTCTTCCGGCTGCCCGCCAAAACACCCCGGAAATAAAAAAACCGCAATAATAATTGCAGCATACAAAATAGCATTTTTGGACATTATACGCCCCTTTCATTTTTTTGATCAAACTTTACAAAATACCTATTTTTACTGTAATTATAATATATTATCAGATTTAATTTTTTGTGTCAACAAACATAACCCCGGCACAATGGATTATGCAAATTTTTATTATATTTAAGGGGCTAATCTCCCAACAAATTGTAAATAAGCTCCCTGTCTTTATCCTTTAAAATAAGGAATTCAATCCCTATTTCCTTTATAGCTTCTTTCCCTTTAACCCATTTAACTTCCGCAAAAGTGGTGACTATATCTTTTTTTTCATCCACAACCACTTCCACCCTGATAATATCACCTATCTGTGCGTTTGTTTCCACAGTCATCCTGATTCCGCCAAGGCTTATGTCCGCGCTTTCCGAATTCATTTTAAGCGCTGTCTTTTTTATTTCAACGCTTTCATCAGCCGAAATAAGTTTATATTTCACAGAACACTTTTTATCCATTCTTTTGTGCTTTCTTCTTTCAATAAAAAGATCCCCATTTTCCATCACATCGCCTCCCTGTTGTTTTTAAGCATCTGCACTTCACTTCTAATATCTTCCATCATCATGACATTGGACTTCATTTTATCCGTGACAATGCTTATGTTCCCGGTAAGCCCGTTTAATTTTTCAGTCATATTTCCCGAAAGAATTCCCAATAAATCATTGTCAATTTTATGTTCTTCAACCGCGGCGTAGATACCTGCCAGCATTTTGGATATTTCACCAAGCGATTCAACAATTTTAATAAACGAGTCACTTGCGGAATATACCACATTTACCGCGTCTTCCACCCTGTTTTGCTCGGAAATTACATTTACCGCTTTCTGCGCAAGTTCTTCTGTTCTCTGAAGAAATTCGGATATTTCCTGTGTGGCTTTTGTGGCGCCTTCCGCCAAAGAGCGTATTTCCTGGGCTACAACAGCAAAACTTTTTCCGGCTTCACCGGCGCGCGCCGCTTCAATACCCGCGTTTAACGACAGCATATTGGTCTTTTTGGCAATTTCAGCAACCGTATTAACAATGCCTTTTATCTGTTTGGAACTTAACCTTAATTTTTCTATGACATCCGTGGATTCAACCACCGCGTTTTTTATACTGCTCATCGCCTGAATTTCCGAACCGGTAACCGAACTTCCGCTTTTTGCAAGTTTTACTATTGCTGCCGCCCTGTCATTAATTCTTTTAATATCTTCTATTATTACAGTAATTGCTTTGGTAACACTTTTAGTAATGCCGTTTACTTTGCGCAGTTTATCTTCGTTAAAAAGCGCGTCATTATTTGCCTTTTTCACGGATTCCATAAGTTCATTGTTATTTCTTGATATCTCATTAATTTTATCGGATATAAGCAGAAACGCTTCTTCATTTACGGTTGTCATTCCTTTTTGTTCAACAACCTTCGGTGCCGCGCAGTGAACCAAAGAATTAATAAGAAGCGGCTGTGTAATAATAATCTCACCTGCAGCCATTTTTTCCTGGTTTTCCCTGACACTTTTTAACAGCATACCTTCATAAATATAGACCGCTGCAAGCCCGGCGGCAATACCCGAAATTAAACCGGCCAGAAGTGTCAATAAAAACTGGGCAAAAGAGAAACCAGAAGACAGAGATATAACGACAGCAGCCAATGTGCCTGCCGCGGATGGAGGCAGAGAAATAATTAAAATTTCCCTGTCCGTAAATTTAACCTGAAGAATCTTGTTTATTTCCATTTTTCCCTCATATACCCTTATGATACAACAATATTCGGCTGCTGTAAAATCATTTTTGCGGCAGCTCGGCAGCTCGGAGGGTCGGCAAAGACGAGAGAAATATTGAGAATTCGAAATTGGAAAATTGGAAGGACAAGGACAATACAGGGGTTGGGTGTGTTTTTTCAGTATGCGCCGCGTTCGCATAGTGTGTATACGGCAGGAGCAGTGTAATGCAACGGCGGCATACGCGTATGTGCCGCGGGCTCCCGATTGCCAATGACGTTAACTGACTATTGCTTTCAAGGTTATTTGGATACAAGATTACCAATTTGCGGCGCGTACTGAAAAAATATACCCAAACCCTGGAAGGCTGCAGCTCGGCAGCTCGGCAAGTCAGCAAGTTGGAGGGTCGGAAGTAAAAACAAAGAATAAATCAACTGCCGCGCCCTAAAGGGACGCGCCTACCACTACATACACTTAAAAACAATGCCGCATGCTTTTAAGTTACGTTGTTTGATTATGCTTATGCTTATCTGCCTATAGCTTAATTCGCTATTTTTTACGGCCTGAACATACCTTCCGCGGCCGCGTTGGTTATGTCAATTACAAAGCCCGGCATTATTCCCAATATCAGCATGGCAGCGCAGCATATAATAAGCGCGGCGGTCACCATTGCAGGCACGTGTACTTTTGGCAGGGTTGAAGTCTTGCTTTTATCCCATATATACATCCTTTTGAGGATTAACAGGTAATAATAAAGCGAGATAGTGCTGTTTAAAGCGCCGGCAATTACCAGCCATAGATACCCTTTTTCCATTGCAGCGTAGAACAGGTACACTTTTCCCGCAAATCCCACAAGGGGCGGAATTCCGGCAAGCGATAATAACGCCACCATAAGGGTTAATGCCATTACCGGCTGTGTCTGCGCCAGCCCGGCGTAATCGTCAATTTCATTGGAACCGGTGGACTTTTCAAAAACCGCCACCACTCCAAAAGCCGCTATGTTGGTCACCGTATATGCCAGAAGGTAAAAAAGGACAGAACTTACCCCTATTACAGGCGCGCCTATGAAACCTACAAGCAAGAATCCCGCCTGCGATATTGTTGAATACGCAAGAAGGCGTTTAATATTTTTCTGGGGGATTGCTATTAAGTTGCCGATAGTCATAGTAAGCAGCGCCAGAATTGCCAGGATTGGCTCCCATACAAATCCCGCTTTAATAAGCGTGTACGAAAGCAGCCTTATGGCAAATATAAACCCAGCCGCCTTTGACGCCACAGAAATAAAAGCTGTAACAGGCGTGGGCGACCCCTGATATACATCAGGCGTCCATACGTGCATGGGTACCATGGATAACTTAAACCCTATTCCAAGTATCACCATTATTACAGCCAGCACAAACACGGGCTGAAAACCGTTAGCTGTTGTATAGAATAATATTCTGTCAAGATATGTGGTGCCTGTCACACCGTAGATAAGGCTTAGCCCGTAAAGCAGTATGCCTGACGACACCGCGCCAAGAATAAGGTATTTAATACCCGCTTCAAGCGACAGCGCCTCTTCCCTGTAAATGGCGGCAAGGGCGTACAAACTTATTGTGGCAAGTTCAAGGGATACGTAAAGGGTTATTAATTCTTTTGACGAGGCAAGAAACATCATTCCAAGCGTGGAAGAAGCTAAAAGAAAATAATACGCACCCGCCCTTTTATCGCTTAATTTAAGGGTATCAACAGAAAGCATTCCGGTTAAAAAC
The DNA here is from genome assembly GCA_002839855.1 of Candidatus Goldiibacteriota bacterium HGW-Goldbacteria-1. Classification (NCBI taxonomy): domain Bacteria; phylum Candidatus Goldiibacteriota; species Candidatus Goldiibacteriota bacterium HGW-Goldbacteria-1. The sequence goes on along the minus strand of PGYV01000015.1, from coordinate 72,243 downwards.
GCGCCGGAAAGAAAAATTATCTTGGCAAACCATGAAATGCCGTCCGTTGCATAAGCGCCGTCCAGCATAACTCCGTCTTTCCTTGAAAGAATAACATATACAAGCATAGCCAGCATTGAAAAAGTAAATACGCGGCCTGTTGTTTTTTTACCGGCTCCAAAGAGGTCAAGAATGAATATAAGAAAAGCAATTCCCGCAAGGGCGAATTCGTGGCTTAAAAGCGCGATATTCAATTTACATACCTCCTATTTTTGCCGCTATCGGCAGTACAGAACTGTGAATAAGTTCCATCATGTAAAAAGGATAAACACCAAACAGGACTATAAAAAACATCAGTATGGAAAGCGATGCAATTTCCGTAAATTTGGCGTCCTTTAAATCTTTATATTCCGCGTCAATGGGCCCTAAGAACACTATCTGAACAACCCTTAACACATAAAAAGCGGTTACAACAATACTGATAACCGAAATTATGGTAAGTATGGGAAAGGTTTTATAAACACCGACAAAGGTTGTCAGTTCCGCCACAAAGCCGGACAGCCCGGGAAGCCCAAGCGAACACAGCCCTGTCATGGCAAAAAATACCGCAAGCACCGGCATTACCTTTGCAAGCCCGTGCATTTTATGAATATCCCTTGTATGCGTCCTTCCGTATGTCATGCCTATTAATCCGAAAAACAGCCCCGTCATGATACCGTGAGATACCATCTGGAACACCGCGCCGCTTAAAGCCACCGAATTCATTCCGGCAATACCTAAAAGCACAACACCCATATGGCTTACGCTGGAATACGCGACTATGTATTTTAAATCTGTCTGTTTAACAGCGCCGATAGAGCCGTACACGATATTAACCAGAGTCATCAAAGCCACCACAGGCAGCCAGAACTTTGCGCCAATTGGGAACAGCCAGACAGGAATTATAAGGCACCCGTATGCCCCCAGTTTCATAAGGACTCCCGCGTGCAGCATGGAAACTGCCGTAGGCGCGGAGGCGTGTCCGTCCGGAGACCAGGTATGGAAAGGCCACAGTGCGGCCAATATGCCAAAGCCCACAAATAGTATCGGGAAGAAAATTTTCTGGAACGTCGGGTCAAACGCGAACTTTTCTATTTTATCAAAATCAAACGTGTGCATGCCTGTCGCAAAGTAAATGCCAAGAAGGCCCGCAAGTATAAGGGCGGAACCCACAAGCAGATATAAAGTCAGTTTCATTGCCGCGTATTCCTTATCCCCTGTTCCCCAGATGCCGATTAAAAGGTACATGGGCAGCACAGCTATTTCATAGAAAAAGAAGAAAAGAAAAAGGTTGTACGTCATAAACACGCCATAAACACCGGTTGTAAGCGTCAGCAATAATATAAAGAATTCTTTAGGCCTGTAATTTAAGTCCCAGCTTGCAAGTATGCCGGCGGTGATTATTATACCTGTTAAAAGCACCAGCGCCACGTTAATACCGTTTACACCCATGAAATAATTAACGCCTATGGATGGTATCCAGTCCATTCGTTCCACAAACTGAAGCCCGCCCTTTTTGTAGTCGTATGAAATAAACAGTATTACAGATAGAATAAATGAAATCACGGAGAAGACAAGCGATACAATTTTTACCGCTTTCTGATTGCTTCCCGGAATAAAAAAAAGCGCAATAACCGCGCACAGCGGCATAAGGTAAATTATTGTAAGAAAAGGTATAGTTCCAAGAAACTCTGCCATTTATCTGCCTCCCAAAAGCTTCAGGGCGTCCGGATTCCATACGGCAAAAACCGCCGCTATAAGCACCAGCCCGCCAAATATTATCAGCGCATAACTTTGAACCCCGCCGTTTATAGTAAGCCTTAACTTGCTTCCCGACCACCTGCACAAAAACGCCACAAGGTTAACGGCGCCGTCCACCACGTGCCTGTCAAACCACTTGACCGCGGAGGCGATAACAAAAAACCCGTTCTTGATGAAAAACATGTATATCTCATCTATGTAATATTTATTATAGGAAAGTTTGTAAAGCGGGCCGGATACTTTCTTTACCGCTTCCGGTTTTATAACCCCAAAAGAGTACATCAAAAGCGCCAGCAGAATCCCCGATACGGCAATGGCGCTGGATGACAAAGCCACGCCCATGTTAAAATGAGTTTCGTGCGGGTGGGCGCCAAAAAATAAAAAGTTGTATACGCTTTGTTCTTTTCCCGGTATGCCGGCAAGCCCCGTTACTATTGACAGCACTGCCAGTATCATAAGCGGTATTGTCATTGTCAAAGGCGATTCGTGCGCGTGGTCATAAGCGTGCGCGTCGCGCGGTTTGCCCGTAAAGGTCATTAAGTAGAGGCGGAACATGTAAAAGGCCGTTAAAAAAGCCGTGGCTGCGGCAACGTAATACAGCCCCATATGCCCCGATTCCATTATATTAACAAGTATTTCATCCTTGCTCCAGAAACCTGACAGCGGAAATATTCCCGCGATTGATAGCGACGCAATTAAAAAAGTAATGGACGTAATCGGCATCTTTTTATGCAGCCCGCCCATAAGCTGAATATCATTTGTGTGAACAGCATGAATCACCGAACCCGCGCCAAGGAACAAAAGCGCCTTGAAAAACGCGTGGGTGGTTAAGTGGAACATGCCCGATGTGTAGCCGCCTATTCCCAGCGCCAGCATCATGTAGCCAAGCTGGCTTAACGTGGAAAACGCAAGCACCCTTTTTATGTCATTCTGCGTAAGCGCGATTGTCGCGGCAAAGATTGCAGTGAAGCCGCCAAGATAGGCAATGACAAGCATTGCATGGGGCGACGCGGAAAATATGCCAAACAGCCTTGCCACCATAAATACACCGGCCGCCACCATTGTAGCCGCGTGAATTAATGCCGATACCGGCGTGGGGCCTTCCATGGCGTCGGGCAGCCAGACGTGCAGCGGAAACTGCGCGCTTTTACCGACAGCGCCGCTGAATAATAAAAGGGCTATTAGCGTAAGCATGCCCGGCGATAAAACGCCGGCTGTTATCTGCACCTGAATTTCCGCGAAATTAAAAGTGCCGGTAATATATGACAGGATAAGTATGCCGATTAAGAATCCAAAATCGCCGAACCTTGTAACCACAAAAGCTTTCTTGGATGCTTCCGCGGCTTCCGGTTTGAACCACCAGAAACCGATAAGAAGATATGAACACAGGCCCACAAGCTCCCAGAAAATGTACATCTGTATAAGGTTGTTGGCAAGGACTATTCCAAGCATTGAAAAAGAGAATAAAGAGATGTACGAGAAAAATCTTGAAAAAGCGTAATCGCCCTTCATATACCCTATTGAATATACCTGCACAAGCATACTGACCGTTGTCACAACTATAAGCATTACCGTGGTTAACGGGTTTATAAGTATTCCAAGGCTCATTTTCACGTCGCCAAGGTACAGCCACGGGAATGAAAATTCATGTGAAGCGCCGTGCCCCAAGTTCAGCTGCAGGATTAAAAGGTAAACGGAAATTGAAAAAGCCGCGAACATGCACGTAATTGACAGTACCGCGCTTAACATCTTCTGTTTTTGGGTAAAAGCTGTTATTACAAGAAACGCCAGTAATGGCAGGGCCGGTATTGCAAGCCCAAGCACGTTTAATTGTTCCACAGGTTATTCCTCCGTATTATCGTATTAAATTTTATCATTAGTATTTCATTATGTTCATTTCGTCGGCGTTTATTGTTTCCCTTTTTCTGAAAAGCGCCAGTATTATGGCAAGGCCAAGCACGCTTTCCGCCGCGGCAATGGCTATTATGAATATTGTGAATATATCGCCGGTTATTTCCTGCGGGGTTACATATTTGGCAAACGCCACCATATTAATTGTGGCCGCGTTAAATAAAAGTTCCAGTGACATTAAAATTCCTATGGCATTTCTTCTTGTAAGCACGCCTATCATGCCGATTGAAAAAAGCAGCGCGCTTAAAACCACATAATGCACAAGTGTAATGGTCATTTAGCCGCCCCCTTTTTGTCCCCTGCCACAATTGCTATGGCGCCTATCAAAGCCGCCAGAAGCAGGACAGATACCACTTCAAAAGGCACCACAAATTCATTAAGCAGCAGCCGTCCGGTAAGCGCCGTGTTGTCCTGCGCCACCCTGTGGGCAATCATTGTTCCCCAGTTTGTTTTTAAAGCCGCGCTTATTATAAGGAAAGCGGTAAGCGCGGAAATTATAACCGCCGGAAGCAGCTGTTCATTGTGCTGGTCTGAATCCGATTCTATTATCCTGCGGGTAAGGTTAATTACAAAAAGTGAAAGCACAACAACCGCGCCTATGTAAACCAGCACCTGAATACCGGCAAGAAAATACGAGTTTAGAACAACGTAAATACCCGCCACGCCAAAAAGCGACAGCGCCAAAAACAAAGCGCTGTGATAAATATTCGGCGCAAAAACCATTAATAACGCGCTGATTAAAATAAGGGCCGCAAAACCGTAAAAAAGTATGGTTTCAACCATTTAACTCTCCTTAAAGTATCGTTTATTTATTCTTCTTTATATTTGGAAAGAAAGTATTTTTCTTTCTTTCCTTTTAATACGTATCTTTCCGCCACAAGGTCTATCATAAGGTCAGATTTATTCTGCGTGGCAAGTTCGTATTCTTCAGACATTATAATGGCGCCAAACGGGCACGCTTCCACACAAAGGTTGCAGAACATGCAGGTGGCAAGGTTGTAATTATATTTCGCGGCCTTGGGTTTTGGTTTTCCCTCTTCCATAACTTTTTCAGTGGTTATGGAAAGGTTCGGGCACGCCTTTACGCAGATATTGCAGGCGGTGCACCTGTTGTCATTTTTTTCCGGGTCAAGCGGCATTACAAGCCTGCCGCGCACGCGCACGGGCAGATCCGCTTTTACTTCCGGATACTGCATGGTAATGGGTTTACGAAACGCGTGTTTAAGCGTAACTCCAAGCCCCTGCATAAGGCTTATGATACCTTTTATTATTTCACTTATATACTTTATCATTATTGTTTCTCCCTGATTGATTCCGTCAGATTATAAAACTTTAACTAAAAATGCCGTAATAATAAGGTTTAAAAGCGCGATAGGAAGAAGTATCTTCCACGAAAATGCCATAAGATGGTCCACCCTTATACGCGGGAAAGTCCACCTTGCCCACATCAGGATAGTGACCACAAAATAGGTCTTTAACATAAACCAGACTACCGGAGGAAGAAAAGGCCCCTGCCAGCCGCCAAGAAAAAGCGTGGCCGCAAGCGCGGAGGTAAGAAAAAGGTTTGTGTATTCTGCCAGAAAGAACATGGCAAATTTCATACCGGAGTATTCGGTGATAAAACCCGATACAAGTTCAGATTCAGCTTCAGGAAGGTCAAAAGGCCCCCTGTTTATTTCCGCGTTGCCCGCTATAAGAAATAAAACAAAACCAATTATCTGCGGAATAAAATACCAGTTTAAAGGGTTGCCTGTCTGCGCCGCCACAATGTCGCTCATCTTTAAAGAGCCCGCCAGCATGACAACCGCAAGCACGGTTAACACCATCGGGATTTCGTAGCTTATTACCTGCGCGGCTGACCTTAAGCCGCCTATCAGGGAGTACTTGCTGTTAGAACCAAAACCCGCGGATAAAATACCTATTACCGCAAGCCCGCTTATCGCCAGCACGTACAGTATACCTATATTTACATCGCCCGCTATAAGCCCGTTGCCAAAAGGTATTACAAGAAATACGCCGAATGACGCGGCAAAAACAATAAAGGGCGCCGCCCAGAATGTAAGGATATCGGCTTTATCCGGATTTATGTCTTCTTTAAGAAGCATTTTAATGGTATCTGCCACTGTCTGAAATAATCCAAAAGGCCCTACCCTGTTTGGCCCTTTTCTTATCTGAAGCAAAGCCGCAAATTTTCTTTCATAATATATAATCCAAAGCGCGTTTAACGCGATAAAGACCGCTATTACTGCGGCTATGACCAGCTGAAAGAATACATCAAGAATAAAGCCCGGAAGCCCGGTCTGCATCCAAAGATTATGCGCCCACGCGTAAAACTGCGAAAGCGGCCTGCCTGTATCGTAAAACAGTTCCCATAAAAGTTTTTTGAAGTCCACTTATGTACCTCTTTTTTGTTTATTGGTATAAAATTATTTTATCTGTCTATTTCCGGAATTATAATGTCAAGGCTTCCCATTATAGCCACCAGGTCGGCTATCTTGTGCCCTACGGAAATTTCTTTGATAACGGATAAATTGCTGAACGACGGCTGCCTTAATTTCATCCTGTATGGTTTGTCCGTGCCATCGCTTACTATATAAACGCCCACTTCACCTTTGGGGCCTTCTACTCTTGTGTAAACTTCCCCTGCCGCCGGCTTTATTATCCTTGGCACTTTCGCCATTACGTCGCCTTCGGGTATCATGTCCATTGCCTGTTTAAGGATTGTTACACACTCGCGCATTTCCGCCATTCTTGCCTTGCAGCGGTCCCATGTGTCTCCGTTATCGCGCAGGCAAGCCTTAAAATCAAGTTTGCCGTATACGCCATACGCGTCCTGTTTTCTTATGTCTATGTTCACGCCGGACGCCCTTAAGTTGGGGCCGGTCACGCCGTAATTTATTGCCGTGTCTTTTTTAAGCACGCCCACACCCTGCGCCCTTTTTACAAAAATCACGTTATTAATAAGCAGCGCTTCGTATTCATCCACTTTATCCTTAAAGTGCGATATGAATTTTTTCAGCATGTCAAAAAATCCTTTTGGAAGGTCCTGCCTGAAGCCGCCTATCCTGTAATAATTATGCGTTAACCTTCCGCCGCATGCGGCTTCCACCATGTCTATAATTTCTTCCCTTTCGCGGAAAGCGTAAAGCAGCGGTGTTAAAGCGCCGATATCCATTCCGTAAGCCGAATACCACAGAAGGTGGCTCATTATCCTGTTTAGCTCCGCGAAAATTACGCGCATGTACTGGGCGCGTTCGGGCGCTTCTATTCCCATAAGTTTTTCAACAGCCATCACGTAAGCCCATTCATTGTTCATTGCCGACAGGTAATCTGTCCTGTCAAGATACGGGATAATCTGGCCGTATGTCCTGTTTTCAAATAATTTTTCAAGCCCCCTATGCACGTAGCCAAGGTCGGGCACTATGTCCTTTATGGTTTCGCCGTCAAGTTTTAAAACCAGCCTTAAAACGCCGTGGGTGCTTGGGTGCTGAGGCCCCATGTTAAGTATGTATTCTTCTGTGCCTGTTTTTTCTAAAGATACCGGAATGTTTGAATAGTTGTCCATTATCACACCTTCGGCATTGGTTTAAAATCAGGATGGGTAAAATCTTTTCTTAAAGGGTTTATGATGCCTTCATCCAGCAGAAAACGCCTTGGATCCGGATGGCCGGTAAATTCTATCCCGAACATTTCTGCTGCTTCGCGTTCGTGCCAGTCGGCGGTTCTGAAAATATCAGCGACAGAGTCCGCTTTGGGCTCTGCCCTGTCAAGCTTCACCCTTATTACAATTGAATCTTTTGTCTCATTTGAATAAAGCCTGTAAATTACCTCTATGCAGGATTCCGCCGGTTTATCTATAGCCGTCATAAAGTTCATGTGGTCAAAACCAAAATCATTTTTAAGGCAGACAATGGCGTTTTTTGAATTGCCTTTGCTGATAACCGCATTCAAAATTCCAAGGTCTTCTTTGCTTTCCGTTATCTGAATTTTGCCTTTTATCTTTTCAAGAAGTTCCTGAGTGGTCATATTATTTCCTCACTATGGATTGTGATGATATTTTTTTCTGAAGTTTTATCAGGGCATCAAGAAGCGCTTCCGGACGCGGAGGGCATCCCGGAAGGTAAATATCCACGGGTATCACTTCATCCACACCGTGTATTACCGAATAGGAATCATATACAAAAGGGCCGCCGGATACCGCGCAGGCGCCCATGGCTATTACATATTTGGGTTCAGCCATCTGTTCATAAAGCCTTTTAATTACAGGCGCCATTTTCTTTACCACGGTGCCTGCCACAATCATTACATCCGCCCTTCTTGGCGATGCCGCAGGCACTTCAAAACCGAACCTGGACCAGTCATACTTTGCGGCGCCGGCTGCCATCATTTCCATGGCACAGCACTTTATTCCAAAAGTCAAAGTCCACATTGAATTCTTTCTGCCTTCATTTAAAGCCCAATCAATTGATGTGGTAATTATCTGCCCGCCCGGTATCTTTAAAACGCTTGCGGGGACACCGTTCATTATTCCCATTTAAGGTCTCCTTTTTTCCAGGCATACGCCAGCCCCAGGACAAGGATTAATATAAAAATTAAAGCTTCAATAAAAGGGGCCCATCCGGAAACGGATTTATACACAACAGCCCATGGTATTAAAAAAGCCGCTTCCACGGCAAAAATTACATACATTAACGCGAAGACATAAAACCTCATATTAAACCTTATTTCGGCATCCCCTTTCGGGTCTATGCCGCATTCATACGTTTCGTTCTTTTCATCATTGGGTTTCTGCGGCATTATAAGGTAATTTACAGCTATGCCTCCGCCTACAAACACAATTGAAAATAAAAGAAAGACCAAAAGCGTCCCGTATTCCATGGTTACCTCCGTTAATTTTTCCTGTCAAACATATAGACTGCCATTTCTTCAAGCCGTTTTAAGGCATCGGCATTTTTCACGCTGACCGCCCTTAAGTTTTTCTTTGCCGCTTTTACGTGAATTGCCGCCGCTTCTTCCGCGGCTTCAATGCCTTTATATTTCTGAATAAATTCAATTATATTATTTGTATTTTCTGCCGCTTTGCCGTTTTCAAAAACCCTGCATATTGCCGCAGTCTCTATTCCCTTACCCGCGTTCTGCATTGCCATTATTAAAGGAAGCGTCGCCTTGCCTTCCCTGATATCGCTTCCTGCCGGTTTGCCAAGTTTTGTTTCATCAGAAGTGATATCCAGTATGTCGTCTTTTATCTGAAAAGCCATTCCGGCTTCTGTGCCAAAATCCGAAAGCAGCGTGAAATTTTTGCCGCTTATTCCGGCTAAAACCGCGCCCGCCTGCACGCTTACCATTATAAGTGAAGCTGTCTTGCTTTTTATAATATCAAAATACTGCTTTGGCGTTATTAAAGGGTTATTCTTATTATATACTTCATCAATTTCCCCTTCGCATATCTGTTTTACACCGTCAAACATAACGGAATAAAGCTTCAGATTCTGCTGCTTTATAAGCAGGCTTGCCGCGTTGGCAAAAAGGTAATCCCCGCCAAGCACTGACATCTGATATCCGGCCATCTTAAAAAGGGATTTTTCTCCCCTTCTTTTTTCCGAATTATCCAGAATATCGTCATGAATAAGCGTTGCATGGTGTAACAGTTCCATCGCCGCAGCCGTATCCGCCGCTGTATCACTCTCTTTTTCACCGTTTAATTGCGCTGTAAGAAGAACCAGAAGGCCTCTTATCCTTTTACCTTTGGATAAATCTATATTTTCCATAAGGTACTTTACGCCCTTACTGTCGCTGTTGGCCGCCGCTTCAAGCTTTTTATTAATAAGGTCAAGCTTATGTTTTATATCCTTATTTTTGAACATTAATCGCCTTTGAATGACATTTTTTTTGAAAACCAACACAGTTTATTGCGTGTTTTTACCGTTTTATGAACTGCAGAATTAAAAATATTTTTATATTTTATACCGAATGATAAAAAAGTCAAGGTTATTTTGGTTGATTTTCAATATTTCGCTTTATTTTAAAGGTTAAACGGAATAAATTTGATGCTTTAGCAGAAAAACCACCGGCATTTCGGGGTCTTTAGGGAAAAAGGCCCCATCAACTTCTTGGGCCTTTATTTTTTCCCATAGGAAAAAGAAAAAGCCCTCATCAACTTCTTGGGCCTTTATTTTTTCCCATAGGGAAAAAGGCCCCATTAACTTCTTGGGCCTTTATTTTTTCCCTTCGGGAAAAAGAAAAAGCCCGGCGGATATCCGCCGGGCTTTTATTGGGAGAGAGCTAATTAGCCTCTCTGTACGTTCGATGCCTGGGGTCCTTTTGCGCCTTCTACGATGTCAAACGTCACTTCTTCGCCTTCTCTAAGAGTCTTGAAGCCGTCCATCTTGATTGCGTCAAAATGAACAAATACATCTTTTCCGCCTGCCTGTTCAATGAAACCGTAACCTTTCTTTTCATTAAACCATTTCACCTTTCCGTTTGCCATACTTCTACTACCTCCAAAAAATTTTTAAATCCGTGCAGCACTTCTTCTACACTTATGGGAAAATTATACATTTTTTTACTTTTATGTCAATACCCTTTTTTACTGTACATTAAAAATCTTTATAAGGATAAGGCTTAAATCCGGAATATAGGTAATAAGCATAAGCCCTATAATAAGCATGGCTAGAAAAGGTAACGCTGCCTTTGCAAGCGTAAGAACGGGTTTTCTAAACCTGTATGACGCTATAAACAGGTTTAAGCCCGCCGGCGGCGCGTTATACCCTATTTCAAGGTTAGCCAGGAATATAATTGCCATATGCACGGGATCAATGCCGAATTCCTTTGCGATAGGCAGCATTAAAGGCAATACCACTATTAATGCCGAAAAAACATCCAGCACAGCGCCCACAAGTATAAGAAATATATTCAGCAGAAGAAGGAACAGCCATTTTTCGTGAACATATGTCCTTAACCAGTCAAGAATCTGCATGGGCACCTGTTCATCCACCAGGTAATTGGTAAAGCCCATAGCCGCGCCAAGTATTACAAATATGCCGCCCACCACTATCATGCTTGACCGTATTATCCTTGGAATATCACGCGTTAAAGATAAATCCTTATATATAAAAACCTCTATAATGAATGCATACGCGGCGGTTAAGATGGCGGCTTCCGACGCCGTAAATGTTCCGCTGTAAATACCGCCAATAACCACAAACGGAAGAGGTATTTCCCACGCAGTCTCTTTTAAGGCGCTTGCAAGTTTTCCCCATTCAAACGGCTCTGTATTATCAAGCACAGCGCCCTGTTTTAAAGACCATAACGTCATAAGAAGTATTAATATGATTCCCGGAATTATTCCGGCTATGAAAAGTTTTGAAATACTTACGTTTGCAATTACGCCGTAAAGTATAAGCAGCAGGCTTGGCGGGAATAAAAGCCCCAGGCTGCCCGACGTGGTTAAAAGCCCCAGCGAGAAGTTCTGCGGATATTTATCCTTTATAAGCATAGGGTACAAAATGCCGCCCAGCGCGATAATAGTTACGCCTGACGCGCCTGAAAAAGACGTAAAAAAAGCGCAGACAAAAAGCGCCACAATAGCGGTGCCGCCTTTTATGGAACCCACAAGCGCGCGGGTTAATTTAATAAGCCTTTTGGGGGTGCCGCTTTCAGCCAGCAGATAGCCCGCAAAAGTGAAAAGCGGAATTGCAATAAGCACGGGAGAAGCGGCCATTCTGCTTATTTCTATAATAACGGCTGATGTGTCTATGCCCGCCATTATAAAAAGCGCCACAGCCAGCCCCGCAAAAACAAGAAACAAAGGCATTCCCACTATGGCAAGCAGTACCGCTGTTATCCCTATTATCGCCGCGGTCATTTCTTAATCGCCTTACGCATAATTTTCAAACTGTCAAAGATACCCTGAAAATATATAAACATCATTGTAATAAACGTTAACGGTATTACGGATTCCATAACCCATACAGGGATAAAGAAAACTTTATGTGAATCCGGCATTTCGTTAAAGATAAAAACCACTCCCGCCCACGAAAGAAAACCAAGTATTACCGTGGCTGCCGTGCTGATAATAACACCCACAAGGCCGGGGTTTATTTTCTTCAGATATTTACTGATGATATCCAGATTAATGTGGCGGTGTTTGAACGCGGCAAGCGAAGCGCCCAGAAAGCTTACCCAAAGGACAAGATACCTTGAAAGCGATTCCGCATTGGGTATACCTGTCTTAAAGAGAAGGCGTAAAATCACCTGCAGCGCTGAAAAAGCAAGCAGCAGTATAAAAAGGGTTACCACCACTACTTTAAGCGTCCTGTAAACGTTATAATTTAAACTTCTTAAAAATTTCAATTATTATTTTACCTTTTCTTCTTTTTTTGCTTGTGCTATATAGCCAAGCATTTCATCAAGCTGCGCCTTTGTGTAGAATTTTCCCACAAGGTCATTGGCAGTCTTTATTGCCACTTCATCAAGCACTTTTATATCTTCCTGCCCTTTGATATCAGATATTTTTGTCCCTGTTTTTTTAAGAGCCGCAATCGCTTCTTCGTTCTCTTTGCGGCTTGCCTGCGTCAGTTTTGAAAAATGTTTTTTTCCCGCTTCTTTTATTATCTTCTTCTGTTCGTCGGTTAAAGACGCCCAGGTCTTATTATTGATAAGGATCCCTCCCGGTACGTTTGCCACCTTTATGTTAAGCATATTCTTAACGCTGGTATTCCACTGCATGGCAATTGCTGAAAGCGGCGAACCGTAAACCCCTTCAATAAGCCCTGTCTGCAAAGACTGGTTTACGTCTGACAGCGCCAGCGGTATGGGAACAATCCCGATATTTTTAAACAGTGAATTTACAAGCTGGTCATCGCCCCATATCCACATCTTAACTTTCCTGAAATCTTCAAGCGATTCCACTTTATCTTTGCTGAACACATACGCAAAACCCACTTCCGGCCAGCCAAGTACTGTGTACCCTTTTTTCTGATACTGCGCTTCAAAGAATGGCGACATTTTTTCCATTACATAGTCTATCTGCTTATATGAATTAAACATGAAAGGCAGGTTTAAAAGCCTTACTTCCTTTACCACTTCGCCAAGCCCCTGTGAAGTAAAGCCGGCCGCGTTTATCTGGTTTATCTTCATTTTACGCAGAACGTCTTTTTCATCGCCGCTTACGCCGCCGGGATAGAATTTAAACTCTACTGCCCCGCCGGTCTTTTCGGTCACTTCTTCGGCAAATTCTTCCATTATATTCATCCACGTTGAACCATCCGGCGCAACTGACGCAAACTTAATTACAGTTTTCTTTTCCGCCGCGAAAACCCCCGCGGCTAAAAGCATTGCCAGAAGAATTACAGTTAACTTTTTCATATTATTTCCTCCTTTTAAAACAGCTGGTCCGCTTTTTCAGCCATAACCGCCGCTTTTTTCTTTGCCACTTTTGTGAACATTATCTCGGGTATTACATCGTCATCGGTATTATTTACAGCTTCAATAAAGGTGTCAAAAAGCGCCCTGTCTTGTAACTGCACCGCGTAATGTTTTGCCATATAAACTTCCACCAGCGCAAGCTTTGCACCGGATATCTCTTTTACCCTGTCATATTCTTTCTTTGCAAGGTCCGTATCGCCGCCGAACATTTTTGGCATGCTGTAATAAACTATCATAAAAAGGTGCGGCAGTCCGTAAAAATAAGTGTCGTCTATTTCTATTACCCTTTCTATCATTGCTTTTACTTTGGGCAGGTCCGCAATATCCATGGGTGAATTTTTGCTTAAATTAACAAAACTGCCCCAGGAAAAAGCCGTCCAAAATAACGGCTCTACGTCATTTTTTCCGAACGCCTGAAGCGAACTTTTAAATTCGTCATAACTGCCTTCCTGCGCCTTTTTAAAATCGTTATTCTTCATCAGCGCCGCCATACCGTAATCCCTGGCGCGTTTATAAAAGTTTTTTGCCCTTGCCATATTTTCTCTGTCATCTTTTTTATCTGCCGTGGCATCTTCAAGAAAAGCCATGGCATACATGCCGTAAAGTTTGCTTCCTTTGATTAATAAACTTTCATTTTCACGGTTAGAACCCCTTATAAGGCCGTCCAACAGTTTTAAATTTCCGGGAATGGCGGCTTGGGCGAATAAAATATCGTTTTCTTCATAAAAAGCGCCCTCTACATCATCCATTATAAGGCCCGTGGAATTAACAATTGTCCGCTTTAATGAACAGCCGGATAAAAGAAAAAGAAATAATGATGCGGTTATAACAGCCGCTTTAAACTTATTCATATTTTTCCACCCCGTCAGGTATCTTTTCGGCAAATTTGCCTGTTTTTTCATCAAAAATCTTATAACCCACAAGCTCCGCAAAGTGACCGCTTGTATCCGCCCTGGAATAACCCAAACCTTTAGAATACCAGTATTTTTCTGTATGAATACCTTTTCCGTCGCCTTCGTCAACTTTTGCCGTAATATGATATGCTTCAAATTCTCCGGCAGGAAGCTTTACGGTTTCTTTTGAAACAATTTCAAAATCCGTACTTATTTCCCTTCCCAATTTTATAAAAAGTACCGTAGCTTCCGCTTTTCCCTTATAATTCCACTTTTCACCCACCTTAAGCGGATACTTAAGAAAGGTCATCGCAGGTTTTAGATCCACCTCTATTGAAAATCCAAAAAAGGGAAATGGATACTTTATCACTCTCATTTCAATGCCTTCTTTTGTTTCCCTTACAAGATACCTTACCCCTACCTGCGGCGCGAAAAAATAGTAATAATCATTACCGTCTTTTTTTTCTATTTTTATGACCTCTGCCTTAATAAACATTTCTTTTGAAGGATTGTCTTTTTTATACCCTTTAAGATAAAGGATATTATGAAGGCCTATCGGATAGAAACTTGATGATAATTCCGGCACCGCGTTACAGGTATTGCCGGCTGAATCAGCTGAATATGCCGCGGAAACAGTTAAAAATACAACTGCCACAGCCATTATCACAAACTTTTTCATCAGTTTCCTCCGTGTTTTTAAAAGCATTAATAATGTAACATACCAAAATTATGATGTCCACTTTTAATCTTTGCCTGTATTATTTGACGTAAAATAGGGGGGAAATGATTACAGTAAAACTAAGCATAAGCATATTAAGCAATTAAGCTATAGCGGAAGACCGCTAAGCAGAAGATCACTAAGCATAAGCGCATTAAGCAATTAAGCTATAGCGGAGAAATGTCTATGCATCGCTTATGCTTAATTGCTTATGCTTAATTGCTTAACTGCTTATAGCTTAACTTGCTTTCATTTTGATCAACTACCGCGGGCTAAAGACCCGCGTCTACCACTACCAAACCGACCTTCCAAGCATCCAACCTTCCAAGCATCCAAGCCTCTACCAGTACTACTTACTCCCCACCAGCAGCTGTGGAATACGCAGTGTTGGCTGGGCGTCTGAAACCGGAACTCCCTGCCCGTCTTTCCCGCAGGTGCCCACATCAAACCCTATATCATTACAGACAGCATCAATTGAATTTATAACATCCGCGCCTTTGCCCATTAACGTGGCATTTCTGACAGGCACTGTTACCTTTCCGTTTTCTATTAAATAACCCTCTTTGACTTCAAAAATAAACTCGCCGGTGACAGTATTTACCTGCCCCCCGCCCATTCTTTTCACAAAGATGCCTTCTTTGGTATCATTTATCAAATCTTGCGGGCTGCCGGTGCCGGGCGCTATCATTGTATTTCGCATCCTTGGAATGGGGCGGAACCTGTAAGATTCCCTGCGCCCGTTGCCCGTGGACTGCGTATTGTCTTTGGCCGCAGTTTCCCTGTCATACATGAAATTTTTTAGTATTCCGTTTTCTATAAGGACTGTTTTCTGCGCGGGAGTGCCTTCATCATCAAAAGAGAAAGAGCCGCGCTTGTTTGTAAGGGTTGCGTCATCAATAACCGTGATAAGGGGCGAACTTACCTTCTGTCCCATTCTGCCCTTATACTCTGACATATCTTTCTGTACAAGGTCGGCTTCCAGCGAATGCCCTACCGCTTCGTGTATCATTGTGCCGCCGGCTGTTGAAGACAGTATCACGGGCATCTGTCCCGCTATCTTTCTGTCAGTATCAAGCATGGATACCGCAAGCCCCGCGGCATCTTTAGCCCTGCTGAAAACTGTATTTTTATCAAGCACTTCAAACCCCGCATGGCCCGATATGACAGCGTGCGCGGTCTCTATTCTGTTTTCCCCTGCCGCAATAACAAAGATTATAAAAGACGTGTAAACACGTTTGTCTTTTACAAGGACCCCGTTATTATTTATTATTTCAACATCCTGTATCTTTTCCAGATAAGAGGCGTTGACCTGCCTTATCCCTTTATATCCCGACCTTATCATGTCATTTACTTCTTTTAACAGCAGCGTTTTTGCATCCACGGAAATTGTATCCGGCATGATTTTAACAGGATTAAAAACAGAAGGTTTCATTTCGGAGAATATAAAATCAGCGCATGAATTTTTTCCCGCACCGGCAATGGTATCAGCGACATTTTTAACGGAAGATATATTATTGGTAAAGCCATAGAATGTTTTATTGCCTTTTGTCCCGCGCAGCCCAAAGCCTTCATCCAGGCCCGACTGTACTTTATCAACACGGTTGTCTTCAAAGGTAATGCTTAATGAAGCGGACTTCTCATAGAAAATATCCCAGATACCAAAACCCGCCCCCGCCATTTTGCGGACGGCTTCATTATCAATCCTGCTCATCTTTTTGATTCCCTTTTCTTTCTTTCAGCACGGCAGCCATACCCCATACGATAATAAGAAGTGAAAACAGCCCTATATAAACAAATACAATATTAAAACCGTATTTAAGCATGCCGTAAACCGCAAGCGCGAATATTGTAAAAAAAATGCCGGTTAAAAGTTCATACATTGTGCAGCTTGCTCCCTCTTTTACTTCCCTCTTTGGCAAGTTTATCCGCGTCGCTGTTCTTTTCACGGCCTACATGCGTAACGGTAAATTTTGTTATGCTCCTGAATGACTGCACTTTAGCGTTAAGTTCTTTCAGTTTTTCGTCATTTATTTTATACTCACCGTTAATCTGTTTTACCGCAAGTTCGCTGTCTGAAAATATTTCTATCTCGTCAATTTCCAGGTCATCCGTCATTTCAAGAAGTTTTATTATTGCCATGTATTCAGCCACGTTATTGGTGGCCACCCCTATGGATTTTGAGACCCTTAATACTTCCTTTCCGTCTTCCTTTATAACTATGCCTATTCCCGCGTCGCCCGGATTGCCGCTGCTGGCGCCATCCGCAAATCCCACATATTTACTCATCTTTTCACCGTCTCAAATATATTTTTTAATTCCTCAAGAAACTTTTTAACAGATTTAAGCGGATACTGCGTGGCTTTGTCGCTTAAAGCTTTTTCCGGGCTTGGGTGCACTTCCATAAAAAGCCCGTTTGCCCCCGCCGCCACAGATGCCCTGGCTATTGTTTCCACAAACTCGCCGTCGCCGCCGCTGCTTGTGCCCGCCCCGCCCGGCCGCTGAACCGAATGCGTTGCATCAATTATAACAGGATACCCAAGTTTTTTCATTATGGCAATGGATTTCATATCCACCACAAGGTTATTGTACCCGAAAGAAAACCCTCTTTCAGTAAGCATTATGTTCTTATTGCCCTTAGCGAGGACTTTGTTGACCATATTTTCCGCTTCATAAGGCGATAAAAACTGCCCTTTCTTTATATTAACCGGAATGCCCGTTTCCGCCGCGGCATTTAAAAGGTCTGTCTGCCTGCAAAGAAAAGCGGGTATCTGAAGCACATCAACCACTTTTGCCGCCTCTATTGCTTCTTCCGGGGAATGCACGTCTGTTAAGACGGGAATTGACAGCTTCTTTTTTATGTTTCCAAGTATCCTTAACCCTTTTGCCATGCCCACGCCCCTGAATGCCGAAGCCGAAGTCCTGTTGGCTTTGTCATATGACGCTTTAAAAATAAAAGGGATGTTTAAACTGTAACAGATTTCTTTAAGCGCGGACGCGGTTTTAAAAGCCATGTCTTCATTTTCAATTACGCACGGCCCGCCTATAAAGAAAAAGTCTTCCTGCGACAGTTCAAAGAATTTTTTTAAACTTACCTTTTTGGCTGAACTTTTTTTCTTTGTCTTCATTGCACCAGTCCGTTATTATGTTTTTTAAAAGCTTTTCAAGCGGCATATTGTATTTTCTTGCAAGGTCCTGTATCGCGTTATACTTTTCCTGGGCGGACTTGTCGTGCATCTGCATTATTTTCAGCATATCCGCCTCTAACGCCTGCTTGTTAACCGGTTCCGGTTTCTTTTCTTCCATTCTTCACCCCTTTATTTCTTTTGCCTTTTTAAATTTATTTTTTGCCACGGACGCTTTTACGAACCCGTTAAAAAGAGGGTGCGGCGATACAGGTTTGGACTTAAATTCCGGATGATACTGTACAGCCACAAACCACGGATGGTTTTTTATTTCAACCGCTTCCGCTAAAAGCCCGTCAGGAGATAATCCCGAAACCGTCATTCCCTTTTCTTCCATACGTTCTTTGAATATGCTGTTAAATTCATACCTGTGCCTGTGTCTTTCAAATATCACTTTTTCTTTATACGCCGAATAAATTCTGGAACCCGGCTTTAACCTGCACGGGTATGAACCTAATCTCATCGTGCCGCCCATATCCTTTACGCACTTCTGTTCTTCTAAAAGCGAGATTATAGGATACGGAGTTTCCCTGTCAAATTCAGTGGAATTGGCGCCTTTTAACTTTAATACATTGCGCGCGAATTCCGTGACTGCCATCTGCATTCCAAGGCATATTCCAAAAAACGGCACTTTATTTTCCCTTGCGTACTTAATCGCGTTAATCTTGCCTTCAATTCCCCTGTTGCCAAAACCGCCCGGTACAAGTATGCCGGATACGCCTTTTAACGCTTTTGCTGCCGCGGGCGCTTTTTCTATTGTTTCAGAATCCACCCATTTAATATTTACCCTGCAGTTATTGGCAATACCGCCGTGCAGAATGGCTTCCTTAATTGATTTGTAGGCGTCCTGAACTTCCAGGTATTTTCCCACAACCGCAATTTCAGTTTCCAGCGCCGGTTTTTTTATCCTGCGGACTATCGCGTCCCATTTTTTCAGGTCGGCTTTACGCGCTTTTTTTATCTTAAGTTTCTCTAAAATTATATCATCAAGCTTCTGATTAAGATACATCCTTGGCACTTCATATATGGTGCTTACATCCAGCGCCTGAATCACGGCATTTTCTTCCACGTTGCAGAACAGGGCTATTTTATCCCTTTCGCCTTTTGATATTTTCTTTTCGCTTCTGCACAGCAGGATTCCCGGCTGTATTCCAATTGACCTCATGGCGCTTACGCTGTGTTGCGTGGGTTTTGTCTTAATTTCACCGGCAGCCCTTATATAAGGAACAAGCGTCAGGTGCGCAAAAAGCACGTTGTCGCGGCCTTCGTCAATCTGCATCTGCCTTATAGCTTCCAGAAACGGCAGGCTTTCAATGTCGCCCACTGTGCCGCCAATTTCAACTATCACCACATCTATATCCTTACGCGCGGCCATTTTTATCCTGTTCTTTATTTCATTGGTAACGTGCGGCACCACCTGTACTGTCTTGCCCAGGTAATCGCCTTTTCTTTCTTTTTCAATTATTGACTGATAAATTTTGCCTGTGGTTACATTATTAAGCGCCGAAAAAGAGGCCGATGTAAACCTTTCATAATGGCCAAGGTCAAGGTCGGTTTCCGCCCCATCATCAAGGACATATACTTCGCCGTGCTGAAAAGGGCTCATTGTGCCCGGGTCCACATTTATATATGGGTCAAATTTCTGCATTGCAATCCTTAAGCCCCTGCTTTCAAGCAGGGCGCCTATGGAAGATGCCGCTATTCCCTTGCCCAGAGACGATACAACGCCTCCCGTTACAAATATATATTTTGACATTTTTTTATCCTGTTATTATTTTTTTAAAGTTCGCGAAATCTTTGGGTGTATCTATTCCTACGCTCCTGCTTTTTGCCTTTATGACTTTTATCTTCATTCCGTTTTCCAGCATTCTTAACTGCTCCAGCTTCTCCACTGATTCGTAGCAGCTCTTCATGCTGTTCCACCGGTCAAGCACCATTTTCCTGTAGGCATAAAGGCCTATGTGTTTAAACACAGGAACCTTTTTGCCGTCCCTGGAAAACGGGATAACCGCGCGCGAAAAATATAACGCGCCGCCGTCCATGTCCGTTACCACCTTCACGCACGACGGGTCCTTTATATGCGAAGAATCCGTTATCTGCGATGCAATAGTGGCACAGTCATACCTGTCGTCATTGACAAGCACTTGTACAGCGGCATCTATAAGTTTCGGCTCCAGCAGGGGTTCATCCCCCTGTATATTGACAACAATGTCATTTATGTTCGCTTTAACCGTTTTTAACGCTTCCTGTATGCGTTCCGTACCTGACTTGCATTTGGAAGAAGTCATAATAACCAGCCCTCCTGACCTCTCCACTGCCTCTTTTATCTTTACGCTGTCCGTAGCCACGTACAGCTTTTTAAGCGATTTTGCTTTTTTCGCGTTTTCATAAACATATTCTATAAGAGTTTTGCCTTTTATCTTTTTTAACATTTTTTCGGGAAGGCGGGACGACTTTAACCTTGCCGGAATTATTCCTATAATATTCATATGACTCCTTAAATTTTACAGCGGTTTTGTCCCATACGCGCTTACTACTTTGCCTACAAGGTTAGTGGTGGATTTGCCCGCCTGATATTTTATGTTCATCACTTTGCCGCCGTTTTTTATCACTATATCACTGCCTATTATTTTATTCAGCGGCCAGTCGCCGCCTTTTACAAGTATGTCCGGCAATATGTCTTTTATTATATTAAAAGGGTCGTCTTCATTAAACACAGTTACGATATCAATACATTCAAGGCCGGACAGGGTTTCGGCGCGTTCTTTCTGATTTATCAGTGGCCTTTTTTCACCCTTTATACGCCTGACAGAAGCATCGCTGTTAATGGCGACAATTAATACATCGCCTTTTTTTCCTGCGCTCTGAAGAAGCCTTATATGCCCCACATGAAGCAGGTCATAACATCCGTTTGTAAAGACCACTTTTTTACCGGATTTTTTTATTTTTTTAACTTCTTCTATAAGTTTTTTTCTGCTGAAAATCACCTTGTTCATGGGGCTCCTAAAGTAACAGACAATAACGGCAGAACTTTATATAACTTTTCCGCTTCGCCTTATATTTATATTAACATTTGTCCTTAAGTTCATTAATTAATTCTTTTGCCGTAACCGCGTAAACGCCCACTTCGGCAACCGATATTCCTGCCGCTACGTTTGACAAAACCGCCGCTTCTTTAAAATCCGCGCCCGCGCACAGCGCAAGCGTGGCAACCGATATAACCGTATCCCCGGCGCCTGTCACATCAAACACTTCACGGGCAACAGTGGGTACGTGCGAAATACCGCTGTCTTCAAAAAGGGACATGCCGTCTTCGCCGCGTGTAATAAGCACCGCTTTTATAGCAAGCTCTTTTTTTAATTTACTGCCCGCGGTAAGAATATCTTTTTCTGTTTCAATATCAATACCTGTCGCGCCGGCTGCTTCTTTTTTATTAGGCGTGATAAGCGTGGTATTTTTAAAAAGGGCCATATTCTGGGGTTTGGGGTCAACCGCCACTATTTTACCCGCAGCTGCCTTCATTACGCCGTCCACTATTTCTTTTGTCATCATTCCCTTGTTGTAATCAGAAAGTATTATGCCGTCCATTTCTTTTATGACAGGCTTAAGTTTTGTAAGCATCTTTTCCCTTATAGCGGAACTGATGGCAAGTTTTTTTTCTTTATCAATCCTTACCACCTGCTGGTTATGCGCGATAACTCTGGTCTTTAT
This sequence comes from Candidatus Goldiibacteriota bacterium HGW-Goldbacteria-1, assembly GCA_002839855.1. Lineage (NCBI taxonomy): Bacteria > Candidatus Goldiibacteriota > Candidatus Goldiibacteriota bacterium HGW-Goldbacteria-1. Next base: position 50,623 of record PGYV01000015.1, on the reverse strand, counting down.
TGTGGTAGGCCTTTTTGTGTCTTCAATAAGTGCGGTATAATTTACTTTATGGTCCCTGAAATATTTTTCAAGTTTGTGGGCATTGGCATCCGCGCCCACCACGCCGGCGCAATATACTTTGGCGCCCATAGCGATAAGGTTAATTATTACGTTGGCCGCGCCGCCGGGTTTTGATTCTTCGCGCGATACTTCCACCACCGGGATAGGCGCTTCCGGAGATATTCTGGAGACATTCCCCCAGATATATTCATCTATCATAAGATCGCCCACTACAAGTATCTTTTTCCCCTTAAACCTGCCTACTATCTTTTTAAGTGATGATATTTTTATGTTTTTCATATTTTTTCGCCGGCCAGCCTTTTTTCGGTGATGAAACATAAGGTATGAAGAAAGGTCATGTATGTTTCCTGAATGCGGGCGCTGCTTTTTGATTTTATATCCAGCAGTACGTCGCACATAGATACCATTTTCCCGCCGCCTTCGCCTGTAACACCAATTACTATAACACCCTGTTTTTTGGATTCTTCTATCGCTTTTATAACGTTGGGGGAATTGCCCGATGTGGAAAGCGCTATAAGCACGTCGCCTTTTTTTCCAAAAGCCTCTACCTGGCGCGCGAATATCATTTCATATCCCAAATCATTGCCGCAGGCGGTTATAATCACAGGGTCATTTGATAATGCCATGGCGGGATAAGCACGCCTGTTTTCCTTTAAACGCACAACAAATTCCGCCGCTATGTGCATTGCATCAGAAGCCGACCCCCCATTGCCGCATATCATTATCTTGTTCCCTGCAGCCAGGCAGCTGTGCATCGCGTCAGCTATTTTTGGGAGGGTGGTATCCTTGTGGGCTTCAAAACTTTTTTCCTGAACATCGCGAATTTCATCAACATTTTGCCTGAAATATTCTTTCATAATTTCTCCCTGTGGGTGATATATATGCTGGAATTAATTATAATTAGCGGTTCTTCTTCTTTTTCTTTTTTAACACCGTGCCTTGACTCATGACATTATGACAAATTTCACCTTATTTTATTAGCATTTCTTTTAAAACCGTGTATTTAATACGTATTTTATCTATTTCCTCGGCTTTCCACTTTATTGCCTTTATTTGTTTCTCCATTCTTGATATTGCTTTCGATACTGAACTTTGATGTATTTCAAGCATCCGGCCTATTTCCGCTCCGCTTAATCCTCCATCTGCTGACAGCAAATATATAAGGACTTTTTTATACACGTTCCAAGCCCCTTTTTTAGCCGTCAATAAGACCTCTGTTATTTGATAGAATTCACAAACTGCCCTTATTATTTCTTTGTAATCGAATATCTTTTTTATTTCGCTTCTTGTGTTTATTTCTTCAGACAGCTTCTTATTGACAAACAAAAGTTTTACATTCTTCACAAAACTTTTATCGCCTATTATACCTACCCCATACATACCCGTTTCAACCCGCACCTTATTTAGAACCTTAGATTTACACATATATTCTTCATAAGCCGCTGTGGCGGTTTTTGTATCTTCGCCAAAAAGAGAAAGAACATAATCACACTTTGCCGGGCTTTCCTTGTCCATCCCAACGTACCTGTTGTGGCTTGTCCATTTATACGTGCCAAGAATGCTTTCTATTTTCGCGCGAATCGGGTTCATATGTATATATTGAACCTGCCTTTTTACAGCCTCTCCCTTTTGAATTACAAACGCACTATACCTTCTTTCAAATACATATCCTTTTCTCTTATGCCTGATATTATAATATTTGCCATACCTCATGTTAATATAGTGCATTACCTGCGACAAATTAGGGCTGCTTGTTTCCGCAAGGATGTGATAATGGTTGCCCATAATTGCGTATGCGTGAATTGTAAAATCATATTTTTTTGATGCGCGGGTCAAGATATCCAGAAAGTGCTGCTTTTCTTTGTCGTCCTTAAAAATAAAACTTCTTTCATATCCCCTGGCACCTATATGGTATACAGCTCCAGGAAATATAATACGTAACTGTCTGCTCATAATTTGTTTTCCCCTCTATGTTTTGAAACAAAATATGCAAAACCACTCACAAATACGAGAAACCCTATATTTTATTGGCATTTATTCTTACAATGTCATGAGTCAAGGCACGGTGTCAGTTTACTTTTTTTGCGAGTCTCTACTTACAGCTGCGCCAGAAGGATAAAACGGATAATCCAAATCATTATTTTCAGGAAGTTCATCTGTATTTGAAGCCCTTGCGTTCCAATCATTACATGTCCATTTAAGATCTTTATAAAAATCGGCGTTAGATATTATCGCATTTCCATCCAAAGAAAATATCACCCATGGAAATAATAACAGCAGGAAGAAGAATAAATTTTTTTTACAATTTTTATCCATTTCATTATACTCCGTTTAACCGGATAACTCTTATCTTCTGATCACAATCTTGCTTTTTTGTACAACATATCAATTGAAAAATATATAAATTACCATTCTCGTCAAGCAGCAAGCTTTGTTCCCAATTCAGCAATAACGGTTGCGGCGCATTCCCACATTCATCAAACCATTCTTTTCCAAACATATATTTCCAATACGGATTAGCAAACAATAACTTTCCTTCTGCGTCAATTTTTACTATTGCCGTTTCCTTCCCTAATCCAGCATAAAACCAAATAAATATATTATTATTTGCGTCAGTCCCAATAAATTTACTTGATATTGCGCTTGGTGAGTTTTGCACTATTATCATTTTTATAACGCCTTTTTCTATTTTAAAACCTTTAACGTCTATCTGTTTTATTACAACTTCTTCCGTTTTATTGCTTTTTATCTTCTTATCACTCTTCCACTCTCCCCTTATACTCTTGCTTTCCCCAATTCTAACCCCTTCCTCATCTGCCCACATCTTCATCTTTCTTGTACTTTTTCCATTTATTTCTTTGGGAACATCTATTGTTTCAAGAACCTTACCGTTTTCGTCTATAGACTCTATTATACTAGATGCTGTATCACGAATATAAAGACCACTATTTATCGCTATTTCATTTTTAAATTTATCAAAACCTATCCCGTCACCTTCTTTTACAAAGTGGGTTTTAATCGTGTCTTTAATGGGTATCTGTTTTACACGAACACCTTTATCATTAAATTTATGTATTTTTTCAGCATACGTATCAAGAACGTATATGTTTCCTTTTGCATCAATTTTTACATCGAAAGCTTGCGGATATTCATTTAACTGAAGAAAATAGACTTCTTCCGATTTGAATTTCTTTTGTTCTTCTATAGTTTCCGGCATAACATATATCGGGGCTTCGAGGATTACTTTTGCTTCATACTTTTCCGGGAGTTTGTTTTCATCCACTTCCGACAGGTTAATTGTCACGACTTTTATCCCGTCTTCTTTATACTCTGTCACAACACCGGGAGACTGAATTTCGGTTTTTATGGTTTTGGATTCTTTAGTGTCAACAGAAACAGTTGCCGCCGTGGTTACCACGGGTACAGTAGTGGTATCAGCAGATGGCTGTGCCGTCTCCGTTACACCGTTTTTTCCCTGTGCGTACAGCAGACCCGCTGATATTACCCCTATAATACAAACCGTTAAAATTATTTTTCTCATTTCTTCCCCTCCTTTTTTGTCTTTACCCATTCAAACTTTACATCCTCATTTACCTTAATATTACTCATCACAATATTGGTCTTAGCCTTTCCCTGTGGGGAGGACATTTCCACTTCTGATTCTGCCGGCATTTCTATTTCCCTTTCTTTTACCCCTGCCACACCCGCACCCCTGTGCCGCGGTACGGCTCTTATTTTATGCCTGCGTTTTACCGTTACATGTCCAAGTTTTTCCCCTGCTTCATTATAAAATTCCTGCTCTTCCGTTATTCCCGAATCAAGGTTAATTTTTTCCACCCTTTTCGCTATCATATGCCTTTTTACGTTCTCTTTTTCATCCCTTAACTTTTGCAGATACTTTTTCTTTATCTTTTTATCCTTACCGTTCTTTGCCGGGATTTCTTCTGCTATCATAATATTCCTGTCAAAACCCTCTTTCATCAGCGCCATTTTCTTATTTTCATATTCCACAACCGCTTTATTCCCAAAAAACTCTTTTTTCACCCTTACCTTATAATCCGCGGTTTCTGCTTCCTTTACCCTTAAATCCCTTGGATGTTTTACGTCAGATGATTTATTCCCGTCTTTATCGGCAAACATTGTGTTAATTGAAGATCCGCCAAAACTTCCCAACCCCGCGTACTGCGACATAATAGCGTCTTTTTCTTCCGGGGTTAGCGTGAATGTTTTTGTTGTGCCGTTAGCCATTAAATAAGTAACCGAACCCGCCGCAGTATCCACCAAAAACTGCATCTGCAAAGCGCCTGTACCGGTTATCATAACTTCACTGTCGCCGTTTTCATTGGTTTGCATGACGTAATCATAAGTAAGGGTCTTCTTCATCCCGTCAAATTCAGTTTCAGAAGACACAGACGCGGCAAATGTCTGCACGCTGTCCTGATACCCCTGCTGCGCCGCCGCCACATCCGTGCGGAAATTGATTTTATATGTTATATTTAAATTAAAAGAACACGCGCCCTAAAAGGAAGCGACTATCCCGCCTGCTTCCGCTCGCAAGCTCGCTTTATTGCCGGGATTTCCGCTTCGCAGGCTCACTCCAACCAGGACAAAAACAAAACTGCCGGACAGCGCGGGAGCGCTGCCCCTACGAAAACAAATACCACATCATAACAACAAAAATATAAACCAATAACTACCTTGCCTGAACTACCGTTGCATTCTGAAGTTCCGCGTATATGGCGCCGATGGGGATTTTGCTTTCCACTTTTACCGGCACTTTATTACCGTCATTTGTCATCCAGATTACCACATCACCTGCCTGTTTAAAAATACCTTCAAATTTTAAAAAGGGCTGAACCACAACGCAGTCAAACGTGCCCGCGTCAACCGTCACTGTTTCATACCTTAATTTTTTCACGACAATCTGATAAGACTTACCGTCGTCCGCGCATACGTCAATATAAACCTCGTCATTTTTGCCCGGCGAAAGGTCAAAGGTGCGGTAGTAATAAAGTTCTGACAGGACATCCTGCGTGAATGGGACAATTTTATAGGTCTCGCCTGTATGCTTGGTGGCAATTGCCTTTTCGTGGTTGAATTCTATCGCGGTGTTCGCCCTGTAGGCGCCCTCTTCAAGTTTCTTGCTGTACTTCCACGAAAACAATCCCACTATATCTATATATGATTCAATGCGGTCGCGAACGCGGAAAAAGCTTTCAAAGAACGGCGCTGTCTGGGCAAGCGCGCCAAGCTTATATACTTTTCTGCCGTTTATTTCCACCATATTTTCAATTTCCAGAACCCCAATACCGGCTGTGACATTAAAATATTTTACGGCATACACAAGTTTTTCCCCCACGCCAAAAGCCCTTGTATTGGAAGAGACCCTGTATTCAAAACCGCTTTTGGACTTAACATTTGCCGGTACCGCTCTTGTAGGGGCCGGCATAACAGCGTATTTAGGCGCGGGGATTAATAGTTTTTTTCCTTCAAAAATCAAATCCGGATTATTAACCGAATTGGTATCAGCAATGGAAGGATACAGCGCCCCTTTACCATAATAACTTCTGGATATTTTCCACAAAGAGTCGCCCTTTTGTACAATATATTCACTTAATTCAACCTTTTCAGCAGCAGCGGCCGTTGCGGCAGAAGGCGTGGGTACGGGTGTTTCTTCCACCTGGTCCCTTATTATCTGCTCTTCATCAGTTGCTTTTACAACCGATATTTTTTTTGCGGCAGACGCGCATGAAATAAAAAAAACGCACAAAACCGCAGCCAATATAAGCACACCTGTTTTTTTCATTCCACCCTTCTTATCCATTAATCAGCCCTTTTATTTCAGCCTTTATTTTTTCCATATCCGGCGCTTCCCCATCCGGATTTAACTCTATTATAGCACTTTTATTGCCCAGTGCGCCCCACCTTGCACTGCTTATATGGGGTATTTCTTTGGGCGGAAAAAAACTTAACGTCTTAACTTTAAGCGCGGCTGCAATATGCATTGGGCCCGTGCTGCAGCTTACCACCAGCGATGACATCCCGATTAAAGCCGCAAAATCCCTTACATCCATTTTTTCATCAAGAATCTTTATCCTTTTATCATTGACAGAACCCGCGCCCGCTTTAACCATAATTTCTTTTTCTGATGCAGCGCCTGTTATAAGGACATCCGCTCCCGTTTCAACAGAAATCAGCGAGGCAATCTCCGCGTATTTTTCCGGGCTTAAGTTCCATGCTGAACCTTTACTTCCGGGATGAACTATTACAAACCTTTCTTTTAATCCAAGTTTTGCTGATACCTGCGCAGCCCTGTCTTTTTCTTCTTTTGCGGGAAAATAGTAATAACCTGCAGCCTGCTTTCCGCCAAGAAACGGCGCAAGCATAAGGTTGTAATCGGCTTCATGTTTATCCGATTTTTTTCTGCTTAAATTTATTCTTCTATTAAAAAAAAGAGGCGAATACCACCGCCTTGAAGTTCCGTATATTTCTTTTATGCAGCTTTTTTTTAACATCCTCGCGATTTCAAAACGGGGATAAGCGCATATTGCAAGGTCAAAGCCGCGGTCTTTTACCGACATCTGGACAAACTTAATATTTTCTTTATTATAATAGATTATCCCTTTTACGTCGGGATTGTTTTCCAGAAGCGTTCCCGCGTACAGCCCCGCAAGCACGTATGTTTCATATCCTGCCGCGGCCAGTTCATGAATAAGCGGAGTAGTCAGTAATAAATCACCTATTCCGTCCGTGCGGCATACCAGTACTTTTTTCATTAATCCCCCGTTTTTATGTCAATACCCGATACCGGCTTTTACTTATTATTACCGTATCTTTCAACTATTGTCTTAATGACATCCTTTGTGGAATGATTTTTCTTATCACCCACAATTACTATCTTTATTCCAAGTTCTTTTGCTATGCCTTTTTCCGGAACGGTATCTTTTGTATAGTCGGTGCCTTTTGCGTGGTAATCAGGCTTTATTATCCTTAAAGTTTTTTCCACTGTCTGTTCGCCAAAAACCGTGACAAAATCCACAAATTCAAACGCAGCCATAAGTTCCGCCCTGTCGCGCTGATTTACAAGGGGCCTGCCTTTGCCCTTTAACTTTCTTACTGACGCGTCTGAATTTAAGCCAAGTACAAGAATATCGCCTTTTGCTCTGGCGCCGCGCAGAAAACGCACATGCCCCACATGAAGAATATCAAAACAGCCGTTAGCAAAAACAATTTTCTTTCCTTTCTTCTTATATTTCGCGGCAATAACCGCTATCTTTTCCCTTGTCATTATCTTATTTAGCATTTTTAAGCTCCCTTTTTAATTCTTCCGCCGTGATTGTGGCTGTTCCGCGCTTCATTACCACCACGCCGCCCGCCACGTTTGCTGTTTTTGCCGCATCTACAAGCGATGCGCTGCACCCAAGCGAAAGTGCCACAACAGAAGATACCGTGTCACCCGCGCCGGATACATCCACTATTTCATCTGTGCCGTGCGCCGCGATAGATGTTATTTTGCCTTTTTCAAAAATCATCATACCTTTACTGCCTCTGGTCACTATCATGCCTTTTGCCTTCATGGCATCTGAAAGTTTTCTGATTATTTTTGTCACGCTTTTGTCGTCGTATTTTTCTATTTCCACCGCGGGCCCCGCCTCTGTTTCATTTGGCGTGGCTGCCGAAATATATTTGTATTTTCTTAAAGCGTACCTGGAATCCACCACCACTTTTGCCCCGGCCTTTGCCGCGGAATTAATGTATTTTATTATCCCGTCGGTTATCATGCCGCCGCCGTAATCCGAAACTATCACAGCGCAGACAGAAGGTAATAACCTTTTAATGTTTTCAATTACCTTCTTTTCCATCTCTTTTGAAATCCCGTTATCACTATACCTGTCAATCCTTACAATCTGCTGTTTAACGGTGTGAACGCTTCCCGCCATAACGCGCGCCTTTACCGGCACGGTATACTCGCCGGTCCTTACAATACCGGAAATATCTATGCCTTTTTCCTTCATCAGCCCAAGCAGTATGTCGGAATACCTGTCGGTACCGGCCACTGACACCGGCACAGGCACTGCGCCAAGGTCGGATATGTTCATAACAGGGTTTGCACCGCCGCCTGCCACATAGGTGCTTTTTGTGTGCCTTAATATAAGAACGGGCGCCTCTCGCGAGATACGCTCTGTCTCGCCGTAAATGTATTCATCAAGGATAAAATCCCCCAGCACAAGCACGCGCTTGCCGCGGAATTTATCCACAAGGGCTGTATATTTTTTCATTTGTCCTCCGTCTTTAATCCGGCTTTTATTTTTTTAGCCGCTGAATAAAGGTTTGCCGAGATGATATCCGGCTTTGTCTTTGTTTCAATCTTTAATACCTGTTTTTTCCCTTTGCCGGTAAGTACAAGGACAGTTTTTGTCCCGGCATTTTTTCCAAGTTTAACATCGGTCAGTTTATCGCCTATTGACCAGCTTTGTTTCAGGTCAATTTTGAACTTCTTAACCGCCATATCTATCATTCCTGTTTTGGGTTTGCGGCAGCTGCAGTCCATTTTATATTTTTTCACTTCAGCGTCAACGTGGTGCGGGCAGTAATAATAAGCGTCTATTTTTACGTTATGCGAGGCCAGAAGCTTATCCATATATTTGTGCGTGGCTTTTACAAAGTCTTCGCCATAAAACCCGCGCGCCACGCCGGACTGATTTGTAAGGACAATAAGTTTAAACCCGCTGTCCTGCAGCAGTTTTAAACCTTTCACGGTGTTTTTATAAAAACGGAATTTTTTAAGGTCGCTTAAATAACCCGGGTCATGAATTATGTTTCCATCCCTGTCAAGAAAGACCGCTTTGTTCATAAGTACTCCTGATTTTAGCCGCTAAGCATAAGCTATAAACACTAAGCAGTTAAGCTATAGCGGAACCTTTAAACATAGCACATTAACGGATTAAGCATTTAAGCTATAGCGGAAACTTTAAACATAGCATATTACCGGATTAAGCATTTAAGCTATAGCGGAACAAATTTCTTTGCTTTCGCTTCTGCTTAATTGCTTATAGCTTAATTCGCTTTCATTTCAATCAACTGCCGCGGGCTAAAGACCCGCGTCTACCAAATCTAAACCTGCATTCCAAGCATCCAAGCATCTAACCTTCCAAGCATCCAAATTATTCGTGCAGTTTAAACTGCATATTATAAAGTTTTGTATAAATCCCGTTTTTGGCAAGCAGTTCTTCGTGTTTGCCTTCTTCTTTTATTACACCGCCGTCAATTACCACAATTTTATCCGCGTTTCTTACCGTTGATAACCTGTGTGCAATGACAAATGTGGTCCTGTTTTTCATAAGGTTATTTATGGCTTCCTGCACAAGTATTTCTGATTCGCTGTCAAGGGATGATGTCGCTTCATCTAAAATAAGAATAGGCGGATTTTTAAGGATTGCCCTTGCAATAGCAAGCCTTTGCCTCTGCCCGCCGGAGAGGCGGACGCCCCTGTCACCTATCATTGTTTCGTACGCTTCAGGCTGCTTGACTATAAAATCATGCGCGTTGGCCGCTTTTGCCGCGTCCAATACCTTTGTTTCATTTATTTCCCCGTCCCCGTAAGCAATGTTTGCCTTTATAGTGTCATTAAAGAGTATAGTTTCCTGCGTTACTATTCCTATCAGTTTGCGCAGCGCTTCCTGTTTTATGTGCCTGATATCAATACCGTCTATTTTTATTTCACCCTCGTGCGGGTCATAAAAACGCGCAAGAAGGTCGGCAGTTGTGCTTTTACCGGAACCCGACGGCCCGACTACCGCAAAGACCTGCCCCTTTTTTATTTCCAGGTTAATTCCTTTTAATACATTTTCACCGGGATTATAAGCGAATTTCACATCTGTAAATGTTATGCTGTTTTTAAATTCAGGGTATTCCTTTGCACCCGGCAGGTCATTTATTTCCGGCTTTGTATCCAGTATTTCAAATACACGCTCCCCTGCCGACAGCGCCTGCTGAATGACATTATTCATATCATTTAATTTTTTTACCTGCGGATATAAACCGGTAATTGCCGCTATAAAGGCAAAAAACGTCCCTGTGGTAAGCGTGCCGTTAATTACCGCCGAGCCTGCCACAAAAATAATGGCCGCGATTCCAATAGCGCCAATTGTTTCCATTGTGGGTGATGACAGCGAAGATGCGCGCACCCCCCTCATGGTATAGTCAAAAAACCTCTGCAGGTCTGAATTAAAACGCCTGCGTTCGTACTCTTCCATGCCAAACGCCTTTACTATCCTGATGCCGTTAAAACTTTCATTTAAAACCGCGGTGATATCGCCCATTTTTTCCTGGGTGCCGCGCGCCGCAGCTTTCATTTTTTTGCCAAACTGAATAATAGGAAGCACAGCTATAGGGAAAACAATAATAGCCATTAACGCAAGAAACCAATTCAAATAAAAAAGAAGGCTTACAAGGCCGATAATGTTAAGGACGCTGCCTATAAGATTGCCAAGCACATTGGCCACCGCGCCCTGCATAAGAGTGACGTCATTAGTGATACGGGAGATAAGAACCCCCATTTTCTGATTATTAAAAAACCGCATTGAAAGGTTGGTGATGTGCCTGTAAAGCGAATTGCGCATGTCCCAGATTATTTTATTGCCTATCCAGTTAATAAGGTATCCCTGAATGTACAGAAACACGCCTTTAAGCGCGTATATTAATATAACCGCAATTGGAAGCAGCCGTATGTATCTTAACGCCTCTGCCTTGTCGGGATTGGCAAGAATCTTATCAATTACGGGCTTTATCACGTAAAAAGAAGCCGCTGTAAGCCCCGCGGTAATGACCATAACGCATAACGCGATAATGATACGGGCAAGGTAAGGTTTTACATATTGCAGCATTCTAAGGTATGTTTTCATGAGTCTCCAATAAAATGAAATTAAAATAATACCTTATATTATACGATTTTAAGGCTGTAATCAAGGAATTTAAGACAGCTGACAGGTTACAAGTTACAAATTACAGGTTTAAAAATAAAAACTGCAAGTTGTTAGCTGTCAGTTGTTACCTGCCAGCTGTCACCTGTCACCTGTCACCTGTCACTTGTTACTTATTACTTGTCCCCTGTCACTACCCCGTCTTCCAGGACAACCACCCTTTTGGCGTGTTCCATTACGCGCTGGTCGTGGGTGGAAAATACAAACGTCACGCCGTGTTCTTCGTTCATGTGCTTCATGATAGCAAGAATGTTAAGGCCGTTTTCTTTGTCAAGGTTTGCCGTGGGTTCATCCGCAAGTACCAATTTCGGATTTGTTATAAGGGCGCGCGCAACTGCTATGCGCTGACGCTGCCCGCCGGAAAGTTCATCGGGCTTATGCCCCACAAATTCCTGTAAGCCCACGTCTTCTATTATTTGCGCCACTCTCTTTTTTCTTTCTTCGGTTTTTACGCCCTGTATTATTAACGGGAATTCTATATTCTCAGATACGTTTAAAACCGGTATTAAGTTAAACGTCTGAAAGATAAAACCTATCTTGTCGCGCCTTAGCTCTGTTGCCTGTTTGTCTGTAAGTTTGGAAACATCATGGTTTCCAAAAAGTTTTACAAACCCGCTTGTTGGCGAATCAAGGCACCCTATAAGATTCAAAAGCGTGGTCTTGCCGGAACCGGAAGGCCCCACAATTGACATAAATTCGCCTTCTTTAACCTCCAGATTAACGCCTTTTAACGCGGATACTGTAGTTTTGCCCAGCTGGTAATCCTTTTTTGCATCTTTAATTTCAATTATATTTCCCATTTTTTCACCTCTTAGAAGTATGCATTAAACTTCAGATTTAAAACCGAACGCACCGGGTTTAACAGCACTCCCTGCGCGCTTCTTGAATCGCAGAAATTATACAAAAATTCCGCGGTAAAGCCGTAATTCTCGGAAGGGTTCCATACAAGCGCGGGAAAAGCATAAAACGCCCCGTCATCCGCGCCGTAAATACCGGTGGCTGTTAAAGTAATTGTATCAAGCCACGTATAACTTAAACTTGCACCGGCATAATGGCGTTTTGGCCACGCCATAAGCCCGCGGGAAATTGACATGTAAGTATCATTATCTATTACCCCTGCCGCGGCCGCGGCATAATCCGCGTTGTTCAACCCCCAGCCGTTATAATAATATTCAGCGGAAATGAAAAATGAATCCGACAGCCTTTTTGAAAGCCCGGCGGTTATCCCGGGAAGTATTTTTCCCGAATCAGACGGCTTTAAAACGTGCATGATATTGGGCGCATTTGACCGGTATCTGATTGCCGCGCCTTCCAGATTAACCACAAAAATATCAGCGTCCCAGGAAACAGCCGCGCCTATGCTTTCCACGTAATCTTTCAGATACGCGCCGTTAATAAAGATATCCGCAGTGCCAACAAGTTTATAAAGCTGAAAAGCATACGATACGGAATTTGGCAGCCCGCCTTCATCATTAGCAGACACTGCTGATACAATTACTGACGGCGTAAAAAACTCCCCTGAATATTCAAGCCTTGCGCTGTATGTGCCTTCTACCGTACTTTCAGGGTCAAGCGAATTTTTAGGAAGCTGCAGTACATCAGACGGATTCCACATATATCCGGTGCCCCATCTTACCCGCTGTTTCCCGAACGAAGCGGTAAACGGCCCATTTGACATAACCGCATAAGCATAGTTCACTGTAGTGTTAATAATACTTTCGTTAAGCGTCAGTTCTCCGTTTAAGTTCAGTTTTAAATCATCAAGTTCTTTTGTAAGAGTCAGTTCTGCTTTCTGCGCCACGGCAGACACAGGCATTTGCGGAATAAGATAAGACCCGCTTATTAAAGCCTGCCTGTAATACGCCCTGGAGTATGAACTTTCAAATTCCAAAGACATATCAAAATCATCCGCGCTTAACCCAGCCGCAAAAATAAAAACCATTAACAAAAACAATAACCTTTTCATTACTTCCTCCAAAATATTATTCTTTTGTTATTAAAAAAAACGTTTTTATTTTGCCATCTGTGTCTGGTCAAACTTGTAATCAGGCAGCGACTTTAATTCTTCCATGGATATAAAATCCACTTCCGTATACGCGCCTTTTTCAAGGACGTCTTCCATCTTCATGTGAAGCGGCCTTTTCAAGCCGGCCATTTCCCCTACTTTATCAAAAATCATCCTCTTCATAAGTTTGCCGGACATGCCGTAATAAGAAGCCTCTGTCGGCACCATAAGCGCCCTGTTTACCCATATTTCAATTTTTGCGTAAGCTACATCAGCCCTTTTTGCCGTAAGTTCAAGCAGATACAGGTCGCCTTTATTGTCTTTTATTACCGGTTCATAATCATCCGCCATCGTGGAATTCATAAGGTCTTCATTACTGAAAGAACTGCCCATAAAAGAATCCTTTTTACTTAAACGCACAGGCCTGGATACCGCGGGCACATACATCCATAAATTATCGCCTGTCATAAGTATTTTTTTGCCTTTATCCCTTGCAGGCGCTGTAATTTCCATAAGCGCTTTATCAGTGCCCTTAGAGTGGATAAGATACGTATAAGACAAAGCTTTCCTGCCCGGCCTTATTGTCTTCATACTCATTACCGATTTAAAAATCTTCGGATATAAAGAGTCATCTGTGGATTTTAAAAGTTCATTTGCAAGTTCTTTTGAATATTTTGCTTCAGCGGCAAAAAGCCCGGATGCCGCAAGCAGCACTGCCATGACAAACAGTAATTTTTTCATAAAGTCCTCCGTTATATTTTTTCATTAAACCGCGCTTATTTAACGCCTCTTTTTAACGCGTGTATTATATCCGTCTTTGCGGCGCGCGAAGCGGGAAACCATGCTCCGAAAGCCGCGGAGATAATGCATATCAGCCCCGATATAAGCCAGTCAAACGGCTCGCTTATCGCCTTCATAACAGGATCAAAAGGCATGGACAGCTCTTCCATCCCTTTTCCGCTCATATCTATACCTGTCACATTCATCTGATAGACCAAAGGAAGCACAAGAAGTCCGCCCACTATTACGCCTATAACACCCAATATCAGCCCTTCCACCAGAAACATATTTTTTATCTCTTTTTTCTGCATCCCAATAGCCCTTAACGTCCCTATTTCCGCGGTGCGTTCAAACACGCTTATAGTAAGCGTGTTTACTATTATAAAAAAAGATAAAAATATCAGGATAGCAAAAATGATTGAATAAACAACCAAGTCCTGCTGAATGGCAAAAATTATTTCCGGCGCTTCTTCCGCCCAGTCACGCACAATAAGCGAAGGATACTTATTCAGGAGTATTTCCTGTATCTCTTTTTTAACCTGCGCCGTGTACTTTTTATTCTCAAGCGCGATTTTAATTTCCGTTGCCGCGCCGTTCATGTTTAAATAATCAGACGCAAAATCAAAAGGCACAACCGCAATATTTTTTTCCATATATTCAAAACCGGCGGAATAAATGCCTTTAACTTCGGCATCCACAAGATTATTGGAATTATCCTTTGTCCTGGCGTAAATCATCATAGTGCCGCCGAGTTCAATCTGCATCAACTGCGACATTTTCTTTCCTATATATATTCCGGCATCAGTACCCAGCGCCGTACCCGACACTTTATCGTAAGCGCTTGTTACTTTCTTTTCATTCTCATAATCTATCCCTATAAACATCATTCCGGTTTTCTTGCTGCCGCTGCTTAGTGTCCCTGTGCTTACTATATGCTTGGCAGCCCCTTTAACCCTGCCCACCTTAAGAATATCTTCCACGACGTCATCCGGATTGCTTATGGCGATATCAAGGGGAATACGTTTTTTATCTTCAACGTAACCTTCCTTATATATTTTTAAATGGCCCACCTGCAAATCTATTGTCTTGTCTATCATCATGTTGTACTGCCCGCGGACCAGCCCCAGCACAAATATTAGCGCGATCATATTTATGGAAAAAGTCATCGCATTAAAGAATGTGCGCCTTTTGTGTTTTATTACGTTAAAAAATGCCATCTTTAAAGTTTTTTTGTTCATTCAAGCACCCTCAGTATCTCTACAGGTTTTCTGCGCGCTGCCGATAAAGCCGGATACAGCGAAGCCGCCACAGATATAAGCACACCGGTCACAAAAACAGCCGCTGCGGATTCAAATGTAAGCGCTGTCCCTATCATCGCGTCTATACCGCCCATGCTTTCCATCATATCTCCCATTTTTTCATAATTAATGGGGTGCTTCTGAAAATAAGCCACAATCGCCACAGCGGGCAGCATGCCTGCCGCCGTCCCGATAAGTCCAAGCGCGAAAGATTCCGACAAAATCATAAGCACAAGCTGCATCCTGGACACGCCCATTGCGCGCAGCACTCCGAATTCCGGCATCCTTCCCATAATGTTCATAAGGAAAGAATTTACTATGCCGAAAGCCGCGGCCACAAGAATAATAGCGCATATCATAAATGTCGCGACATCCATAGACTGAAAAGCGTATACAAGCATAGGCTGTTCGTCTTCCCATGAATTCACGGTATATTCAGGCGGAAGTTTTTCCCTTAACGCCTTTGCCGCGTCTTTGGCGGCAAGCGAGTCATTTAGATTAACAAACAGTTCTGTTGCCGTGCCTTCTATTCCAAGAAATCTCTGCGCCAGTTCAAGCGAACACAATATAAGTTTTTCATCTTCCGGCGGATTAAAGTTATTAAATATTCCGGTAATCACGCCTTCCACGGCGTTCATACCGCCGTAACTGTCCAGCCCAAAAAGCACTAAAGAATCCCCTTCTTTAACTTTCAGTATCTGAGCCATTTTATAACCGATGGCTATTTCATTTTCAGCCGAAGGATACCTGCCCTGCCTGATATTCTTCACGCGCGGAGCGTAAACTTCATCCTTTCGGGAAAGGTCTATTGCCTTAACCAGTGTTTCCTGGCTTAAATCTCCGGTGCTTGCAAGCACTCCAAAATTTATTTCCGCCCTTACATCCTTAAAACCCGGGATATCTTTAATTTTTTTCATTAACCCGTCGTTAATGGGGATATTGTATTCCACGGGCGAAAAATCAAGGTTCTCTTTATACATTTTGTTATATATTTTTACGTGTCCCACCAGATCAAGGCCTTCTTTTAAAAGCTTCATTTTAAAACCGTCCATATACCCGACTGTAAACTCCATGAAAAACACGCTGATAAAAACCGCAATAATAATCGTAAGCGAATTCCTTAGATTCTTGGTGATATTCCCATAAGCAAGTTTAAGAAAGAAAAACATTATTTTTTCTCCTTTTTATATATTCCGTCTTTAAAAACCCTGTAAATAAGCCCAAGCCTGTTTTCGTAGGCAGCTTCTATGTCATCCATTGTAAACTCGCCGCCTAAATCCGAAAGCACTTCCGAATC
This sequence comes from Candidatus Goldiibacteriota bacterium HGW-Goldbacteria-1, assembly GCA_002839855.1. Taxonomy (NCBI): domain Bacteria; phylum Candidatus Goldiibacteriota; species Candidatus Goldiibacteriota bacterium HGW-Goldbacteria-1. Next base: position 34,201 of record PGYV01000015.1, on the reverse strand, counting down.
TATCGCGTAATCTATCCAGTTCCAGAGCCTGATAAATTCTTCCTGTGACAAAGCCAGCTTTGAAAAATCAACGCCTGAAAAAAACCTGCCGTAAAAAAACGCGACCTTCGGCTCCCAGCGCTCTTTCAAATGTTCCATAACATTCATTCCGCCCTCGGTCTTAACCCGCATAAGCACCTTAAACAGGCTTGTCTTCTTCCTGAAAAAAGAATATGTCTCTTTGGTTACCAGTTTCAGCCTTTCAAGAATGTCTTTCTCTTCCAGATAGTAATCCTTGGACTGTACATAACCAAAAAAATCCTCCAGAATGTGGTCTATAACTTCAACATATAACTCTTTCTTGCTGGAAAAGTACTTAAAAAGGCTGCCTTTTGAAATTCCCGCCGCCTTTGCCATTTTATTGGTGGAAGCATTGGTATATCCGGCTTTGGCGAACTCGTCTATACAGGCATGCATTATGCGCTCCTGTTTGTCCGGGCTTAACCTTTTAAATAAGTGCTTTTCCTGTATCTTTGGCAATCAATCCTCCAATGACCACGTGGTCATTAAATGATTTATACAAGATTTCAATTAAAAAGTCAACAATTAAATGACCACCCGGTCATATATCTGCCCCCAAGACACGGATTATATTAAACAGGAAATGAAATCCCTTACGCTTTTGGTTATATCATCACTGTGCCTGAATAATCCCCCGCCGATAAGAAATACAGCATCATTACCGTAGAATTGCTTAAGTTCTGCCGCGCGTTCAACCGTCATACCGCCGCCCGGCGCCGGCATGATGGACTTTGCTTTCCCAAATTTATCAGTACAGCCATTAACAATGCTTCTGCATTCCTCTTTTGAAAAAGAAAACCGTCCGCCGTAGCTTGGAAAGATAGCCGCGTCCGCGCCTGACAGCCTTGTAAGCTGCCCGTACAGGGCATAATGGCTTATACCAGAATTTTGGCATGATGTAAAACTGCCGGCAAAAGCCGGGTGAAAAAAGACAGGCACGTTTACTTTAGTATCCTTCGATACTTCAAAAATGGAAGCAAAACCTGAAAGCGCCCCTGAAATTATTACCGCGCCTGCTCCGCACTTTGACGCAAACTTTGCCCTCTTTAAAGTCTCTGCCCCGTCCCCTGTAACATTTGGCATATATACCGTATTGTATCCGGTCTGCTTATTTGCTTTCCTGACCGCTTCCGTGCACCTTTTTACCCTTTCATTAAAAGGTGAAAATTTCTGATCAGCAAGGCCATGGTCGTCTTTAATGATGTCTATTCCGCCAAGCGCAAATTTATATGCAAGTTCCGCCAGTTCTTTAACACTTGTTCCCATTGGCTTTAAAGCGGAACATACAAGCGGGCGTTTTTTATTGCCGGTTATTTTTTTTATCCCTTTAACCCCGAAACGCGGGCCGCTAAAAGTTTTTGACATGGCGCCTGTAAGATTAAATCTTTCAAGTCTGATTCCGGGTTTTATGCTGATATTGCCGAACAGGACATTTAAAAGCTGGGTTAATTCATTACCCGCCGCGGCAGACGGAAATAATATTTCCGCTTTATAAAAACCTTTTTTAATCTCACTTAAAGAACTTATTTTTCCGACAATATTTTCTTTGATACTTTTTTTCTTTATCAGGTCATAAGGAAATTCAACAGTCTGCTCCACGCAGATATCAAAAGCGCGCTCTTTAGCCTCCGCCATATTCCCCGCGGTAATGGCGTACTGCGCGGTAAACCATTTTGTCTTATCCACTATTTTCCCGCCAGCCTTAATCCGGCAACACCGGCCACCACCAATAGCAGGCTGATAATACGCATGGCGTTAACAGGCTCTGCCAAAAACACTATACCGATAATTGCCACGCCAAGCGCTCCGATTCCCGTCCACACCGCGTATGCCGTGCCCACCGGAATTGTCTTTAACGCGTATGAAAGCAGAAAGAAACTTATTACCATAAAAATAACGGTAATCACGCTGAACATGGGTTTTGTAAATCCCTGCGTGTATTTAAGTGTCAGCGCCCACGCCGTTTCAAATATGCCTGCAATAAACAGAATTATCCAGTCCATAGTGTTCTCCTGATTTTTTAACGGTATTTGTTAAAGGCCTTCGGCTTTTGCTTCGGAATGAACAGCTTCTATCCTGACTTTAGCAAGTTCATCATCGGAAATATTCAGCTTATTTCCTGTCAGTTTCTCCACAGCATGTATTATCGCAGCGGCATCAAAGCCGTGCTCTTTCATAAGATATGGCCTGCTTGCGCCGTGTGTAAAGGTATCCCTTAAACCCAGCCTTGCCATTCTTTTATTAATACCGCAGGCTACGGCTTTTTCCGCAACTATTGTACCCAGACCGCCGGTAGTAGTATGATTTTCAACCGTTATAACTCCGTATTTACCGGTATTAATTATGTCCGCGTACATTTTATTATTAAATGGTTTCAACGTGGAAACATGCACGTGATTTACAGACACCCCTTTTTTCTTCATAGCCGCACATGCGCGCAGGGTTTCTTCCGTGCAAATACCCGATGATATTATTGTCACATCCGTACCTTTGCTTACTATTCTGGGCGTGTCAAACTTCATGGGCTCATCCGCGGAAAAAAGGCGCGGCAGTTCGCCTCTTAACATTCTGATATAAACCGGGCCGTTAACATTTCTCATTACATCAAGCACGCTTTCCACATCTGTGGCGTCCCCTGTTTCAAGTATTGTCATATTTGGCAGCGCCCTCATTACAGATACGTCTTCAATTGCCTGATGCGTGGCGCCGCCCGGCGTTACAATTCCGGGAAGAAAACCAAACATTTTAACGGGAAGGTTGGGATATGCCACAGACATCGCAATCTGGTCATAAGCCCTTCTGTAAATAAAAACCGCGAATGTATGAACTAAAGGTATAAACCCTTCCCTTGCAAGGCCTCCGGCAACCGACATCATATTCTGCTCCGCAATTCCGCAGGAAATAAAACGCGACGGATACGTGTCCCTGAAAAGGTCAGCTTCGCACGAACCTGTAAGGTCCGCGGACAATACAAGGACATTTTCCCTGTCCCTTGCCCAGGACACAAGATTTTTCTGATGTACGCGTGATAGAATTTCCATTATTCCACCATACCCTTTAACACTTCTTCGTATTTAGCTTTTTCTTCAGCGCTTTTAAACCTTAAGTAATGAAGTTTGGGCGCATTCGCGCTTAATAAAGAAAGCCCCTGGCACGGGTCAGTTTCCGCAAGTATTACCAGCACCCTGCCGTCCGGCCTTAATTCCGCCCGGGACGCAAGTTCATTAATATTATGCCCGTACAATTTAAAAACCCTTGCCCCAAAAGCTTCCAGCCTTTTGTCCAGCGGGTCAATTTTCATAACTAAATTTACCGCGCCGTCACACTGCTGTTTATTTACATCCACAATTATCACCATATTATCAAGTTTATGATGTGACATGAACTGCAGCGATTCCCATGTCATTCCTATCTGAAATTCGCCGTCTGACATCATGACAATTACTCTGCCCTCTTCTTTTTTCATTTTTCTGGCAAGCGCAATACCGGCTGCCTGGCCAAGACCCTGCCCTAAAGACCCTGTCATTACTTCCATTCCGGGGGAATGCTCCGCGCCTATCATTTCAACAGATGACCCGTCGCGGTTAAACTGGTCAAGGGAATTTTCCGACATTCTGCCCGCCTCTATAAGCGCGGCATAAAGCACAAGCGAGTAATGCGTGGGAGATAATATAAACCTGTCATATTCAGGGTTTTTTGCGCCGTGCATATAAGCACCGGTGGAATATTTGGAATTTACAGAACCGGGCACTCCCGCATAGGGTTTTGGTTCAAGGGGGCCTTTGGAAGGTTCAAGTTTTAATATTTTGCTGTATAAAGCCGCAAAGATTTCCGCGGAAGAGCACGCCTGGCTCATATATCCGCCGTTATTTTTTATTGTATGTTCAAGCACCCGCCTTCTTATCCCGGATGCCATATTTTTAGCTTTTTCCTGCCAGCTTAATTCAGGTTTTGACATTATATCCTCCGTGTTATTAAGTAATATTAACAGATAACAGACAAAGGATAAAGTTAAAAATACGTGATGAAATTTAAACACTGCAAAAAAACACAAGACTTACAAACTCATTCTATCCCCAATAACGCACATGCATTCATGTGAAATATCTTCTTTCTGTCTTCTTCGTTATTAATACACAGTGTCAACTTTTCCGTTATCTCAGACGCCCTCACCCACGGGAAATCTGACCCAAATAATATTTTATCCGCGCCATGGGCTTTAACAACTTCCGTCAATAATTCCTCTTCCATAACCGTGCAATAAGCGGTGTCAAACAGGACGTTTTTTCCGCACAGATATTTCATGGCATCACCCCACATATTAAGCCCGCCCATGTGAGCTATTACAAGTTTTAACCCCGGATAAGTATCGATGACATTTTTAAATCTTTCAGGTATGCCTTTTATTTTTTCACGGTCAAAATCCGCCTCTGCTCCCGCGCCGGCGTGCTGCAGCATATAGAGGCCGTTTTTTTCGCACGCTTCATATATATCTTTCATATTATTATCATCCGGGTAGAAACCCTGTATCTGCGGATGCATCTTAACACCTTTTATCCCGCTTTCTGCCAGAAACTGCGCTTCTTCAAACACCAACTTGCCCATGGAAGGATGCATTGTACCAAGACATATTACATTTTTCTGTTTCTTATTAAATTCAATCATCATTCTGTTGACTTTTAAACACGCCTGATGCGACAAAGCAATAGGGGCATTTACCGAAACAGATATACCGTCTGCTTTCATAAACTTTTTCAGCCCTTCCAACTCCCCGTCATTACCTTCCAGTATCAAACCTTCCGATTTAAGATATTCTTTATCCGACGGACTTCTGTCATCAGTAAAAAAATGTGTGTGCGTGTCAATTATTCTCATTAAATATTAATACCCAGAAGTTTTTCGGCGTTTAGATGGTATATTTTTTCTTTAATTTCACTTTCAGAAAAACACCTTTCAATTTTCGTTATCATTTTCGCGGGGCGTTCCCACGGAAAATCAGAACCAAGAACTATTCTATCCTCTCCGTGGTCTTTTATTATGTTGGTAAAAGCAGTGTCTTCCATTTCATCACAGAATGCCGTGTCAAAATAAACATTTTTTCCGACTAAATACCTGTAAACGTCATCCCACAGGTGATAGCCGCCCATATGCGCAAGCACCATTTTTAGCTGCGGATAGGTATCAGCCACCCCGGCAAAACGCTGAGGCGTGCCTTTTACATCGTTCTCGTCAAAAGCACAGTCCGCGCCCGCGTGAAATAAAATTATCATGCCTAATTTGGCGCAGGTCTTATAAACTTTTTTTACCCTTCCGTCATCAGGGTAAAACTGCTGATACTCCGGGTGCATCTTAATCCCCTTAATGCCGTTATCGGATAAAAACTGAATTTCATCTTCAAAACTGCCTATTGTATTAAAATAAGGGTGCATTGCGCCAAAACAAATTATATCTTTATTCCCGGCTTTGTTGAATTCAACCATGCGCCTGTTTATTCCAACCACCTGCTGCGGCTTTGTGGCGGCAGGCACATTAACCGACAAAGTTATTCCGTCTTCTTTCATATACTGCCGCAGAGACAATAAATCACCGTTTCCATACCCTTTTATATTGCCAAGGTTTTCAAGATGCCTAATTGTTTTTTCCGCGATTTCATCAGGAAAAAAATGGGTGTGAAAATCTATTTTCATAGAAAACCTCTTATTTTATTATTGTCCTTTTATCATCTTAACAAGCATTATACCCGCAAACACCATAAGCACAGCGCCAATATTGTTCAGCAAAAAATTAAGCGCCGCGTCTTTATACATACCCGCGCCAAGCTGGTTATGCATTTCCAGCGCGTATGATGAAAAAGTGGTAAACGCGCCCATAAATCCCACCGCGAAAAAAAGCCACAGGTGGTTAAAATGCGGCACTCCCTGCACAGTGGAAAACAGGACACCTATCAGAAAAGAACCCGCAAGATTAACCGCAAGAGTGCCCCAATGAGAGATAAGAGTTCCCGGAAACGCCTGATTTACAAGGTGTGTTACAGCAAATCTGGCAACCGCGCCAAGGCCGCCGCCCGCCGCCACCATAAGTATTTTATTAAACATTGCCGTTCCTTAATTTGGAAATATCGGATTCATTATATATGTGCCTGTTCTGTTCCACCCTGTTCATGGTGTACAGATGAATACCGGGCACCCCGTTTTTTATAAGGTGGTTTATCTGCCCTACTGTATATTTTACGGTTTCATCACATACAGGGTTGTCAATAGCGCAGGTGGAAGTGGCGATTTTAAAGCGCTCCGGTATCTCCACTCCGCACATCTTTGTCATGCGTTCAAGGCTTGAAATCTTTGTTGCTGTCATTATTCCCGGCAGAACAGGCACTTTGATTCCCGCTTCCCTGGCCAATTTAACAAAATTGAAGTAATGGTCATCATTTAAAAACAACTGAGTGGTGATAAAAGAAGCCCCTGCTTCAACTTTATTCTTAAGATTTTCTATATCCACTTTTATATCTTTTGCTTCAGGGTGTTTTTCAGGGTATCCGGCTACACCCACACAGAAATCCCATTTATTCTTTATAAATTTAACAAGGTCAGATGCGTACTTGAAATCTTTCAGCGGGTCTTTAACACCTTCAGGCAGGTCGCCCCTTAGCGCCATTATATTCTGAATATTCTTTGATTGCAGTTCATTTAATATACCTGTAATGGAATCTTTTGTGGCGCCAATGCAGGTAAGGTGTGCCATGCAGGGTATTTTATAATGGTTTTCAATACGCTCCGCTATTTCCACAGTCCTTGAACGGGTGCCGCCGCCGGCGCCAAAGGTAATGCTTATAAAATCAGGCTTTAAATCCTTAAGCCCGTCCAGTGTATTATAAATTACCGATATATCCGAATCCGGCTTTGGCGGAAAAATCTCCATGGAAAAAACAAACTCTTTATTCTTTAATATTTCGCTTATTTTCAAGTTATTGCCCCTTTCAAATTTTATGAATGTTATTATATATTAATAGATAGGAAGTTTAAAGGCAAAAATTTTACCCGAATTTTGAAAAGCCCGTGCCTGCAGCCGCAGGTACAAAATGTGTTCTTAAATCCGGCCGCAATATATTGCGGCCCTGCGATATCATTTCCGGCATGTTTCTGACATTTCCTTCCGTACGCCCGTTTCAACCATTTTTAAACAAAGCATCTAACCATCCAACCTTCCAACCATCCGACCTTAATAGTATTTCCTTATCATTTCCTTCGCCCTTTTGACAGCCGCCCCAAAATACTCCATTTCATTCTTTGCCCTGTCCGGTTTTTCACCGCTTACAAATTCCTGCCCTTCATATTCAATTGCTATCCACCCGGTATATTGCGCGCCGCTTAACACTTTAAACACCTTATCAAGGTTAAAATCGGAGGTCTTTTTGCCGTCTTTGGATATAGCGTGGACTTTTAAGTGGCAATTTACCGTATATTTCATTGAAGCGGCTATTGCTTTATAAATATCCTTATCGTGCCCAAGGTAATTCCCGGTATCTACATTCATTTTAACAAACGGGGAGTTAACATCTTTTATGAACCTGACTGCGGACTTTGAATCCGGCAGAAAACCGCCATTGTTATGCGGCTCTACCGCAAGCGTTATTCCCTTTTTTTCGGCGTATTTTGCCGCAAGCTTCATATACCTTACAGCTGTGCCCCACATCTTTTCACGCATACCCGCGGGCGGCCAGCCAGCAAACACCCTTACATTCGGCGCGCCAAGTATATACGCGGTATCAATGCTTTTCTGAACGTATGCCAGATTTGATTTATTATCCTTATCATTCACATTGCCAAAGTTATTGCCCGGCGATATTGCGGAAAAATTTATATTTTTATCCGCAGCATATTTTTTTAATTTTAACAGGTGTTTCTCATCATGCGATTTCAAATGTTCCATAATAAATTCAATCCCGCCAAGGCCTTCTTTCGCATAAAGGTTAATCAAACCCATATCATCAATTTTTCCGGTTTCAAAAGAATAATGATGTGACCATGTAACAGCGCTTAGCTTATATGACATTTGCGTTCTCCCTATACCGTAAGTTTAACCGGCTTGCCGGTTTTGGCGGACTGCCTTGTGGCAATGACTGCCGCGGCGGATTTCATTCCTTCTGTTCCGTCTATAATGCACTTCTTTTTATTAAAAACACAGTCAATAAAATGCGCTATAGGGCTTGTGTTTCTGCTTTTCGCGGGAATCTTATACCTGATTTCTTTTACCGTATTGTATGGATTTGCCGGATTCACCGTCCACACGCGCACCCTCTGCGGGTCATAGTTGGACTGGTTTACCATCGCTTTTCCTTTTGTTCCGTAAACCTGCACCACAACTTCATACGGGCTGTTTGTCCAGGACGCTTCATATACGCCAATTGTACCGTCCGTAAATTTAATCGCGGCTTCCACGTTATCTTCAAGTTTTGCTTTCTTCTTTACAAGGTTTGCCATATAACCGGAGACCGACGCCACATTCTTGCCGGTGACAAAACGGATAAGGTCAAGGATATGTATTCCCACATCAACAGTAACTCCTCCGCCTGATTTTTTCTCATCAAAAAACCATGGCGAATCATCCGACCAGAATTCCGGCCCGGAATGGCCAAGCTTGCCGCGCACTGATACCACTTTTCCTATGATGCCGCTGTCCACTATATCTTTTAAAACTTCATGGCCGGGGTCAAAACGGTGTGACTGTTCCACCATTAAAACTTTTTTGGCCGCCTTTGAAGCCGCTATCATTGCTTTCATCTCTTTTACGGACATAGCCATTGGTTTTTCCACAAGTACATGCATATTATTTTTTGCCGCGAATATTGACATAGGCGCGTGTAAATAGTTAGGCGTACATACAGATACAGCTTCGCATCCGCACTCTTTTATCATCTTTTTGTAATCTGTATATACAGCCGGTATTGAAAACATTTTCGCAAGGCGTTCAGCTTTTTTCCTGTTTATATCGCATATTGCCGCCACTTCCACGTTCTTTAATTCTTTATACTGCGGAAGATGCGTCCTTTCCGCAATCTTGCCCGCCCCAATTACAGCCGCTTTTATCATTTTCATCATACTCTCCTGTTTATATGAATATTTACTTTTTTTATCGCATTATTAATGGAAACACTAAAACAGCTTCATGTCACAATGCCGATGCCATTAATATACCTGCCGCCTATTCCATGAATTTTCAGCGCCCGGACACAGTAAAAACTGATATATCAACAATTCCTTCTATAACATTATTTTTTTAAAATACCTGATTTGAATGAAATATACATCACGAAAGCGTTTTAGTCAATATTAAGGTTTAACGCAGATATGTTTGATAAAAATTTTTTAAATTTAGAAATAACCGCCCGAACAAGGTTCCCCGGATCTAAACCAAGCCTCCAAGCCTCCAAGCCTCCAACCTTCTGCCCTTTATATCTGAAACCTTATCCCTGTCATCAAGCTGAATACTTCCCCTGCCCATTCATACGTGACATTCCATTTAAAAGCAGCAATGCCAATTTCAAAACCCATTATCAGCCTTGCATCAAGCATTGAAGGCGTGCTTGAATATGGCGCTTTTACTTCCGCAAATTCTGTCGCGGTATTTCCCGGGTCTCCTGATTTTGTTATTGTTATATAACTCTCTATCCCCGCTGTTGTCCCATAATTTCCAAAATTAAAATTAAGACCAAGGCCGGCAAATGGGTTAAAGAAGAATAATTCTTTATTAAGGACAAGTTTCATTCCCACTGTCTGCACATTCCATTCAGAAGCAACCACCACCTGCCCGTCAGTTACAATGTCATAAGGCGTACCGTTAATTTCCGCCGTGTCCGAAGTATCCTGAGCAAGCGCAATCTTTACCCTTCCCGATAAGTAATCAAGGCTTAAAGCGCCGGTAACGCCAAACGGGGATGTTTCTGTCTGTTTAACCAGCATGTACCTTTGTTCCAGCCCGAAAATATAATGCTGAGCCCGCATTTTTACCTTTTCCTGATTTATCCCAAAATCCAGCGCAAGGAACCTTATTCCAAGGTCAGTCTCTTTGCCAAACAGCGGGAAGAAACCCGATTTAACATGAAAAGCTCCTGCAGGAAGGGGAATATATTTTGGAATATCCGCGTTGTCCGTATCTATCTGCGGAAGGTAATCATATTTAAGAGATTTAAGCCCCTCCACATTAAAACTTCCCGCCGATATCCCAAGCTGTGCTCCAAATTCCACGCCCGGTAACGTGCAGGTATTTCCCGGAAAAACAGTGCCTGCCGTGCCGTTTAATAATATCTGTTTTGTAAGCTCTGAATTTATAAACCCCGAAATCTTTGTCAGGTCATTTTTAAGATACCCGGTTTCTGACGTAAGCTGTTCAAGATCGGTAAAAACATCCGCGTAAACCGCAAAAGAAAAGAGACATATGATAAAACAAAAGATAATTTTTTTCATAGTTTGATTCCCCTGTTGTTATTTAAACCTGAAGCCCGCCTGTATTTTAAAAGTATTATCCAGCCTTTCAAAACCGTATGAAAAATCAAGCGACGCGGACATTGACCTTTCCGGCCCGAATACAAATCTGGAAAGCCCAAAACCCACAAAATACTCCTTATATGATTCCGGGTCAAGCACCTGCGTATAACCGCCGCGAAGGTCAAAGTGTTTAAAAAACGTTTTTTCAATCCCTATTTTAACAATGCCCAGATCCGCTATTTCTCCGGAAATCATAAATTCCGGCATTCTGTAGCTTACGCCAAAAGAAGAAGTAAGCGGTACGCCTTCCGTGTATGTTTCATACTGGTTTTTCCATGATATCCAGGAAAATGAATCCCTTATCATTACCCCGGCACGGATATTTTCATTTACCTGCCACATGGAAGACAAATCCAGCCCTATACCCCACGCGCTGCCTTTAATACGCTCTTCGCCTCCGGATATATTCTGATCGCCGTAACCCGCAAACATAAATTTCACATTGGCGCCAAGCGAAAACCCTGACAGCATCCTGTTAACCCACCCGAAATTCTCCGCGTAAGATAAAAAGAATGTCTTTTCATCAAATATCTCATCACCGGAAATTATCATGCCCGCGCCTAACCCGCGCATTCTGCTGATGGGAAAAATAAAAGAAGCGTAATTATACGGTATTATCCCTTTCTGCCGAAAATGCAGAAACGAGAAATCCTTATAATCCGACAGCACTATGCCGGCAGGATTGTAAAAGACCGCATTGCTGTCATCCGCGACAGCTGTAAACGCGCCGCCCAAAGCAGACGGCCTTGCCGTACCCACGTCCGTAAAAGCGCCCGAAACACCGGGATTGGCATAAACCGCGCCCGCCGTAAGAATAAAAAGTAAACACATCAATTTTTTCATCATAACCTCCATTATTAAACATAGCATATTAGCGAATTAAGCATTTAAGCTATAGCGGAACCTTTAACCTTTAAACATAGCACATCAGCGAATTAAGCATTTAAGCTATAGCGGAACCTTTAAACATAGCACATTAGCGAATTAAACATTTAAGCTATAGCGGAACCTTTAAACATAGCACATTAGCGAATTAAGCATTTAAGCTATAGCGGAACAAATTTCTTAATCTTTCGCTTATGCTTAATTGCTTATAGCTTAATTGCTTATAGCTTAATTGCTTATGCTTAATTGCTTATAGCTTAATTGCTTATAGCTTAATTGCTTATGCTTAATTGCTTATGCTTAATTGCTTATAGCTTAATTGCTTATAGCTTAATTGCTTATGCTTAATTGCTTATAGCTTAATTCGCTTTATTTAACAACCGCCACAGAGTACAGATACTGCTTCTTCTCTTTGGCGTCTTTTATTTCCACCTGGATAATATATCTGCCGTTGGCGCACCAGTTGCCCGCGCTGTCCCTGCCGTCCCAGTAATCATTATTTACAGCGCCCGCCGCCCTAAACTGCCTGTCCACAATTGACCTGACAAGTTTTCCGGCGACATTAAATACTTTTATTGTGGTTTCAACAGACGACCCTTCTTTTGTGCTTATTGCGTACCTTATCTTTAATTCCCCTCTTTTAGGTGAGAACGGATTAGGCGTTAATTCTGAAAAGTCCATCGTCAGCTGCCCCATTTCTGACAGCACTGCAAACTGCGACAACGTTGAAGACCCTGTACTTATTGAAGACCCTGATACTGTTCCGCCGATTGATATCCATGACAGGCTGTCCGCACTCCATATTCCCGTGCTGTAGGCACCGCCGTTATATTCAGCCGGTATAGGAAGCGTTATTGTACAATTCATATCAAAAATTACGCCTTCTGTAATTTTATAGATATTACCTATTGCCTTCACATCACGCGAAGTTCCATAAATACCTGATGCGGGTATCTTATACATGGTTATCCTGTCAAGCGTGTTCAGCGGAGAATACGCTCCCGCCGGTATCTGAAGGCCAAAACCTTTATAATCGGTGACATCCACCGCCCCCATTCCCGCGTAAAGTTTCTGGAATACCGGGCATTCGTAAGCGCCTTCGTATCCCTGCGCCGTGGCAATTATTGTTATCTGTCCGATATAATTTGTATCAGGCGTGAATACCCCTGCTGAAGTTATTGTACCCGCTTCCTGCGGCGACACCCTCCACGTAAATACGGCAGAAACCGACTTGCCGTCGCCATCTTTTAAGGCTGCCGTGAAATTATACGGCCCGCCGATGTTTGTGTTAAAGACGGGATTAAGCGGCCCCGTAATTGTAATACCGCCGCCTGTTATAGGAGCCATTGTAAACGAAGCGGTAACAGTGGTTCCCGCGGCTATTGAAATATATTCCTGCACAGGCGAAGATGAATACCCGCCTTTTACCGGAACAAGTGTGTAATTTCCCGCAGGCAGTACATACCAGAAAGTTCCCGTTAAATCGGTTGAAGCAGTGCCATATACGGTGTCCGGGAAAGACTGGTCATAAATATTAACCGTAACTGCCGGCATTGCATTTGAATCCTTGTCCTTTACTGTTCCCGCAACACCGCCCAAAGATACAGGGTCAAGTATCATCGTATATGCCTGCTGCGCGGTAACACCGGCTGTAAGATTAACCGTAGAATTAAGAGTTGTATACCCGCCTTTTGAAACTGTCACATTGTAATCCCCGGCGTTAAGCGCGGTTATTGTAACACCGCCGTCAGCGCCGGTTGTGCCTGAACCTGTATAGCCAAGGTTGGCGCCCGTACCTTCAAGATTAATAAACGCCCCCTGAAGCGCCGAACCTGTGCCTGTGACGTACGCATAAAGAGCCGCGGTTTTTTTCGTTAGCGTTAAATCAAGCCCTGTTGCATCCGCCAATGATACATCCACGGCCTGTTCAAGGACATCATAGCCATCCTTATATACAATAATGTTGTACGTCAGTGCTAAAAGCCCCGGTATTGAAAAATTACCCGAAGCATCGCTTACCGCGGATGTGACTAAAATATTATCAAACAACCTGTATACCTGAACCGTTGCCCCGGCTATATTTACAGTGCCGTCATTTACATTTCCGGAAATCGTCCTTGTCGCGTAAATTTGGCTTAATATTAATGTCCCTATATCTGTTATTCCGCTTCCAATTACAACACCTGAAGCCACAGCATCAGAATAGCCCGCCTGCGATACGGTGATATTATAAGTACCCGGAATAAGGGCCATGGTAAATCCGTTTACAGGCGACGGCCCTGATACCGCCTTTGTATTGCCGTTAGCTGAAACAACAGCCACAACAGGGCTTACATCAGTCGTGGCTATATTCATCTGAAGCGTGCCGTAAGCAACGGTCATTGCCCTGTCAAAATTGTAAACAGTTCCCGGCGCTCCCACGGTTGCAACATCGTCAGATGTGGAAGTGTATCCCGCTTTTACGCACTGTATTCTGACAGAATCACTTAATCCCGGTATGCCCACAGAATAATTACCGGAACCGTCAGTTACCGCGTTAATTGTGGCTCCCGGCGCGGTTACGGTTATTGCAACTCCGTTAAGCGGATTAACACCGTCTGTTATTATGCCTGATATTATTTTAGCATCAGGAATAATCTGTAAATTCACCGTTTTTGCGTTATATGTTGTATTTAAAGCGTCCACAGAATCCGTAACCGAATCCGAATTCACATAACCCGCCTTTGATGCGTAAACCGATATCCCTCCTGTCTTAACACCTGAGAAATAAACCCCGTTTGTATCCGTTAAAACAGTCTTTGTTACTCCTGACGCGTTTAAGATATAAACAGCCGCTGAATTCACGGGGTTAACCCCGTCTGTTACAACGCCTGTCAGGTAACCTGTATCAGGAATCAGAGTCAGGTTATTCCCGTTTGATACCTGCCCCGGAGAAAGTGTAAGCACAACATCAGAAGAATCATTAAATCCGTTTTTTGAAGCATAGACACTGAAAACCTGCGGATTAGCCATAATGGAAATAGAATAATTTCCCAAGCTATTCGTTAATGCCGTCTGAGTAACCCCCGGACCCACGGCAAAAACCGCCGCCCCGCTTACAGGCGTTCCCAAATTATCACGTACAACACCATTGATTACGCAGGCGTTTGGAGACAGCACAAAATCTATATCATTTAAAGTCTGCCCCGCACCGATTATTATAGGTTCATCACCGTCTGACGAATATCCGGTTTTTGATGTTGTGATTGTATAACTGCCTGATATCATGGAAAGCGAATAATTGCCCGCCGCGTCAGTATATACAGTTGTAACTCCGTTTGAAACAAAGGCGCCTTCAAGCGGCGTTATGCCGTCTGTTGTCACCGTACCGTTTACAAAAGAGCCGTTTTCTGACATTGCAAAATCATTACCCGATGATGTGTTTCCGCCTGATACAAAAGAAACATTTCTTGTCCCGTCTGACGTATAACCGCTGTAATATGCGTCAACCGTAAAATCACCAATGCCGGTGCTTATGGAATACGCTCCAAAAATATCGGTATAAGTTTCTACAGGACTGCCCGCAGAAGGCACAGCCCGCACCAACACACCCGCAAAAGGCGCGCCGTTTCTTGACACAATACCGGTTATCATATTTGCCTCAGGAGACATTGTAAAATTCCTTATCTTTGACTCTCCAAGCGCAACTGACAGCGCCGAAACAGGCGGCGGCACAAAACCTGTCTTACTTACGGCAATTTCGTAGCTGCCGTCCGGCAGCGAAATAAAATAATTACCCGATGAATCTGTTGTGTCAGTATAAGTGTTGGAAACATCTGATACCGTCACCACTGCACCCGCTATTCCCTGCGCCGTATCATTTGTAACCTGCCCTGAAACAGAATTCAGATTTTTAACCATTATAATAGGAGATGATTTAATCACATCATAATTACCTGTCATCGTTCCATCAGGAACAAGTTCTGTTATTACAGTTTCTGCATAACCTGCTTTAACAGCGGTAATCTGCCACGGGCCGTAATTATCAAGATAAAGGACAAAAGCGCCGTTTGCCAGCGTGGAAGCGGCGGCTGTCACGCCGTCAAGCTTTGCTGTTAACTGCACTGCCTGCAGCGCGTTCGCCGAATCATCGTTAATACTTCCGGTAAGAGAATACGCGCTTCTTGTGATGGTAAATGTTTCGCTTACAGCGCCTGCAACTGTCACACTGAAATCCTGCGTATTATACCCTTCTTTTTTCACTGTAAACTTATACGTTCCGGCAGGCAGATCAACGTAAAAAGTTCCGTCATCCATACACATATAGGGATAAAGATTTACCGAACCACCGGCCGTCGTTTCAATAAAAAGAATTGCCCTGGGTACCGCCTCTGTTCCAAGAGAAGTAATTTCATTTACTGTTATATCCACCGTAAATGCAGTTGTCTGATAATAAAAACCCCTTACATCGCTTTTTACGCCTTTGCCCGTGGAATCAAAAGCCACCACATACCATTCATATAACGAATTATAAAGCCCGATGTTTCCGGGAATATTTATCTGCGTATCAAGTGTTTCTCCGCTCCAAACCGGTACGCTTGCAGAACCTATAATTTCACCGCTGCCTTCTTCTTTTCTTGACAGAAAAACTTTATATCCGGATGCGCCCGACACGCTGTTCCAGGAAAGGTTTATAGGCGCCGCGGTAAATGTAACGCCGTCCGCGGGAAGATTTAATACCGGGGCTGAAACCCCCGCAGGCACATTAACGGTAAAAACCCTGACACCGGAGAACACTTCTGATATTAAAGAAGGAGAGCCGCTGTAATTATTAACCACAGCCCAGGAATAAGTAAGCCCCTGCGCCAAAGGCGGCGGAGCAAGTTTATCAAAGTACCCCGAAGGGTCAGGCTGCGGGTATTCTATGCTTGTCTGATCAGTGGTGGCCGCCCAGATTACGTTTGCGGTGATTGAAACAGAACCGGAACCAAAATCTATTTCCGCCTTATTGTCAAACATAAACACCGTATAATAAGGGACACCTGCAACCGGCTGCCAGCTTAATACCGGGTTAAGGGTTGTTAATACCGCATTATTCGCGGGCGCAATATACTGCGGGGCATTGGAAGATTCAACATAAAGTTTAAATTCGCGCGAAGTTTCATTTATAACCGTATCTGATACGCGGCAATAGTAGACACCGCCTGTCATGCCATAATCCTGCGGCACAAATGACGCTTCTCCAAGGGCGGCCTGGTTTATCTGCCCAAAATATGATGACGGAGAAGTTCCAAAAACAATCTTACAGGTGCGTGTTATAGGGCTTGCCGTAAAACCGTCATCCCACCGCACAGTGACAGATTCATCATTTGGTATTAATACCTTCGGGTTTTCGGTCACACGCGGCAGCGAAAACGCCGACGCGGCAAACACGGATATTAACAAAAATGAAATAATAATTTTTTTCATCAGGCACCTCTTTTATATTTTTACGCTAAAAATTATATGTTACAGCTGATTTTAAAACCGGAAAAGGCACTGCCATAAATTCCATTTCCGCGTCTATGTATTTCCCTATTGGTATTACCATACCCATTGATAATACCGGTATCGGGAACCACGAAGTCTGTTTGGTTATCTCTCCGGTATCTTCATTTTTTATTTCTGTACCTTCATTTGAAAGTATTATTCCGCCGCCAAGCTGGAAGCCGCCAAAATTAAAACCAAGGCGGAAAGCGTCCATCATTGTCAAATGCACTTTATCAGCGCCATACGAAATATAAAAAGGGTCAAAGTAATGTGTGTAATTGAACGCTATAATTACTCCCGGCTTCCATGCAAGCGTTACCCTTGCAAAAGAAGGCAGTTTAACTTTCAGTTCTTTATCTGACCCGTCCATTGCTTCTTCCTGTGTCAGCGTTACATCAGAAATATCTATTGAATCCGGAATGGTGTGATATTTTATATCCAGCCTGCCTTTGTATTTAAGCTCCGGCTGAATTGAAAAATCAATTGCGGTTTCCACCGAATCGTCCGGCGAATGAAGCGATGTCCCAAACCTTAACCCCCAGCTTTCAGCCCTTAAATCCCCTGCTGCGGTTGCGTTTAAACTGTTATCAGGCCGTGTGTTAAATTCATAATCATTGCCGGAATACCGCGCAATTGCATCCACCTGCGCGCCGGCATCCGCGAAAAAGCGCGATTCAATGCGTTCCAAAACAGCGCCCACGGCCCAGATAGGCGTTATTTTTCTTGCCAGCCCGAATGACGTCACCACATTTCTTATATCCATATTTACAAGCGCGTTTACTTTGGCGCGCGCGTCCACGTCTATCATGGAATTTTCATCATCCGTCATATTAATTAAAACTTCCGTACCGTTTAACAGCATGTCAAATTCCATCGTAAATTTCTCTTCCCTGGCAAGGCCAAAACCCGCGCCGTTATCCGCAAAAGGCACCATTATTTCAAGGGAAGTTATTCCGGGCGGCTGGCCTATGTGCCCTTTTATAGTATCTATTGTGGTTGTAACACCCGCGGTTTTTGTCATGTCCTGAAACGATTCTTCAAGATTTTCATTTATTATGCTTTCAACGCTCTGCCCCGCAAAAGAAGCTATCATTCCCGTATCCATTCCCAGCGAAACAGGTATAAGCCCAAGAGAAGCAGTTGCTGTTTTCATAAATGCAAGGCAGGCAGGATTGTAAGAGGTAAAACTTTGATGAAAATCAAGGGTGGAAACCGTACCGCCCGCCCTTAAACCGTCGCCGCGCGAGCCGTAAAAAGCGTCTGTCTGAATTGCAGCGCGAAAATCAACAGAGCCGCCGTAAAATTCCCTGATTGTCATCACTGTTTCCGCGAAAACGGAACAGAAAGATAATAAAAACAAGAAGAAAAAGATGAATATTTTCTTTTTCATATACCCTCCAGGTTATTGATTTTTTATATTATACCCTATAAACAGATGATTTTAAACCGCATTTTTAAATTGGTATTTAAAATACATCTCTGTTTTTTATACGCTTAAGCATTTATTAAAATCTTAGCTTCCAACCATGTAATATCAAATACAGTTCAACTGCCGCGGGCTAAAGACCCACATCTGCCAAAATAGTATTAAACATCAGGTTTGGTAGCCGCACCCTTTAGGGTGCGTTGTTTAGATTTTTTCACTTCCACAACCTCACCCTGAAGGGTGCGCCTACCAGAACCAGAACAAGATCGAATCCAAACCAACTGCCGCGGATTGTCGTCTCCGCTATAGTGCCGGAAAAGACCCGCGCCTACCGGAACACAACAAAACCCAAATTAACTACAACTGCCCCGGGCTAAAGCCCGTGCCTACCACAACATTAAAAAACACAAAAATCAAAAAAACGAGACACAATGCATTGTGTCTCTACAGTAGAAAACAAAACTATAAACTATAAACTATAAACTTTAAAATAAAAAAGGCGGCCGTGAAGGCCGCCTTTTGATAATTAAATTGATATAATCTACTTAAGCCAGATATCATCCAGATATATTGTACCCTTACCCTGCATTCCGCCAAGCTGAACGCCTATAACTCCTATTGCAGAAGGGTCTAAGTCATTATTCCCGGCCTGAGAGCCGGAGTATATGTTCTTAAAGAATTCATCAAAAGGAATTTCATAATAAGCCCACTTTCCCGCGCCTGTCTGGCTTGGCGAATTCCAGTATTCACCATCGCCGCCGTTTGCCGCGGCTTCATTTACAAAGAAATAAAAAGTGGTATTTTCCGGAGCAAGCACCCATGCCGTAATAAACTTTCTTCCTGCGGCATCAATATAACCTTCTGTGGCATACGCGCTTGCAAGCGCGGCGCCGCAGCCCCATTCAGAACTTGTACCTGTGTCATAAGCGGAAGCTGCAGAACTGCTTCCGTTATATTTTTCATCGCCTGTAACCGCAAACTTTGACATATTTGCAGCCGCCTGTGTGTTGGCGTAAGAATAAGTCATTGGGATGTTTCCTCTTTCAAAATCATCAAAAAGCACCGGTTTTACTTCCGCCCCTGCAGCAGCCTTTGAAACCCTTGCGGTACCGGGCTTTCTAAATGAAATCACGCCCGCGCAGGAAGTAATTAAAAACAATATCGCTATGAATGAAGAAATTACAATTGTTTTTTTCAATTCAGCCTCCGAAATAAATTAGTTTCTGCTGTTATTTAAAGTAAATATCATCTATATATACGGTGCCTTTGCCCACAGAGCCCGAAAACTGCAGCCCCACAGTACCCATTGCCGTCATATCAACCGCGTTATTGCCTTCCTGATTTCCTGAATAAATATTCTTGTAAAATTCATCCATGCTTACTTCGTAAAGGTCCCACTTTCCGGTGCCTGTCTGGTTAGGTGAATTCCAGAATTCCCCGTCCCCGCCATTGTCCTGCGCTTCGTTGCAGAAAAAGTAAAAGGGCATACCAGCCGGTGCTTTTACCCAGATAGAAAAAGTGTCCCTGTCTTTTGCATCTATATATCCGCCGCCATACGCGCTTTGGGTTCCAATTCCAACTCCCCATGCACCGTCCGCGCCGGTATCAAAGCTTGAATACGCGGAATAATTTCCGCCGTGCTTTTCATCCAGCGTGGCAATAAATTTTTCAGCCGACGCGTTTCCGCCGGTATTGGCATATGAATAAGAACCGACAGCAGTGCCGGCTTCAAAGTCTTCAAATAATACAGGTTTAAATTTCTTCTTTTCGGATTTGGCCGCTATCTTTCCGCCTGAAATTCCGGGTGTCTTGACTTCTATAACACCGGCACAGGAAGTTAAAACAAATAACACGGCGGTTATACTTGATATTATAATTGTTTTTTTCACTTTTAACTCCTGATTGTTTATATGAGTTCTATCCGGCCGCGACTATTACCCCGCGGCCGGAAATATACTAATGTTACCTTAATTATTTATTAATAAAGTTCTATATCGTCAATCCATAATTCGCGGGAGTTAGGATAACGGTTATCTGCCGCGGGATCTCCGAATGTCTGGAACTGTATCTGTTTTACATGCTGAAGCACAGTAGCGATAGCACAATCGCCGCCCGGCGCAGAACAGTCTGCCGCATTAACCAGCGGGTTACTCCATGTTTCATAAGCAAGCGACGTAAAAGGTATTTCAATTAACGTCCAATCCGTGGCGCTGGCCACAATATTAAAGCCTGCGTCATTGGCCTTTGTATAACTTGCCGAAGACATAATCGCAGCTTCTTCGCCGACCGGCATTTCCGGATGATACTTTCCGTCACAGTTAAGCTGGTTGGTAAATGGTATCTTAACCCTCCAGTTCATTCCGTCGCCTTTATACCAGAACCTTATTCCGGTAAAGCCCGATAAGTCCACTTCCTGACAATCTATCGGATCGTCAATAAGCCCGGCAACACCGGTCATTCCTGTAGCATAACCTGTGGCGCCTTCACCCGCTGTAGGCGTTAACTGGCAGCCCATTCCGATAAAACCAAACCTGAATACGGTTGTTTCTTCAGCAGGATTATATATAGTAATCGTTCCTGCTCCGGTACATGTGGTATCTAACCACCAGCTGCCCGAACCGCCTTCACAGCCTGTTACATAACCGGTAACACGTGCAGCATAACCCTGTCCGTAAGGAGAACCGGAATAACCGGGAGCTGACATTACAAAAGGTTCAGGAGAAACAGCTTTTCTTTCAGCCCATGTATCAGACATAGGCCAAACGTAGGATGTTCCATTATTCTGCTTTGAGTTATCGTCATAAGTTATCCAATAACCGCCGGAATTTAAAACCGGTCCGCCTGTTACCTGGAAATCATTCTGGTTTGGCCCGTAAATGTCTTCACAGTCATCTATCCAGCCTGCGGGTTTTGGAATAGGCGTGTTTGTCGGAGTGCTGGTAAAAGTACGTGTAAATGTATTCGTGGGAATAGATGTGTCCCATGTATCTGTTGCTGTAGGTGTATTGGTAAATGTTGCTGTATGTGTAGCCGTTCCTAAATCTTCCGGAGCGACCGGAACTGTCCTTTTCTTGCTGCAGGCGGAAAATATTATCCCGACCGCGGCAAGTACCACTATTACCGTTACCAGAGCTTTTTTCATATTCGGCCTTACCTCCCTCAATTTTATCTTTCTTTAAATTATTATTTTAATACCGCGGTTCCCCAACCGGCAGGATTCTTGTAACTTTCAGCGTATCCCGACCATGTGAACTGAAGCTTTCTTGCAGCGCCTTTTGTTCCCTGATCATCTATGCTTATGTCAAAAGAAATTTCATTTCCGCTTGCCACGTTCCATGCAGGGAAGAAAGAAGCAGGTACCATTGCTTCAAGAATGTATCCGCCTTTTATCTTTTTCGCTTTTATTTTTGAACCCTCAACACTCTGCTCCATATTAAAGCAGAATACTTCCGGTTTGTTTATTACTTTTCCTTCTTTGTTTACTTTCCCCGGGTTAAAACCAATCTGATAATCTGATTCCGTGTACATTTCCCTTTCCGGGTCTGAATTGTCAAATCCAATAAATACTTCAACCGCATTGCCGTTCCACATATCTTTACCTACGTTATTATTAGCAATACCTTTAGGGCTTTTGATTTCTGCCGCCACATAAAGCGCGTCTTCAGTAAAAGCAACATATACTTTTCCTGACTGAACTTCTTTTCCTGCCCATTCCGCTTTGCCGTGCGTTAACATCTTTGCGCTGTCAAGAACAACGGGTTTAACTGCCGCCCAATCAGCAAGCGAGCCGTCAATTGTAAAACCTTCTGATACAATACTAATTGTTGTGTTTGGCTTTTCCGCGTAAACAAAAGCCGCCGAGAAAGCCAGTACCAATACTGCCATTACCGCAATTTTCTTCATTTTATTGCCTCCTTTAAAGATATTTTTTATTGTTTCTTTCTGTCAGTTTGACGGTATTACCTGACAAAAAGTTTACATTAAAAACAAGCATATAACTATTCAATTATACCCTATTTTTAGAACAGAATGCTTATCTTTGCGCCAAGTTCCTGCGCGTTATAACTGTTATAATCAGAGAATTTTGTGCCTATCGGTTCCCCGTAATAAATAGCATCTTCCGCTGTTTTTACCGTCCTGTTGTCTTCTATAAGGGTATTTGTAAAATATATACCCATTGTTACAGGTTTTGCCACTTTAAATTCCACTCCGCCGCCAAGGCTTGTGATTGTATGGTCATATCTTTCAGATATAAATGATGCAACGCCTCTTGGCATAGGCACCCTTGACAGAGTTGATGGAGTTTCCGCCGTAGCAAATAGAATACTGTCAGTTCCTTTTATCACATTACTTTTAAAACCAAAATATGCAAGTAATTTCTTTTTAATAATCTGATATTCTAAGCCAAGATCAATTCCCATGGAATCATAGGCAATCTTGGAATTGCCAACAGCATCATTTTTCACACTTTCCATTTTTATTCCACCCATCACAGCTAACTGCCAATATTCGGCCTTTGCCCCAAATTCTATAACAGAAAAGTTTTTAGGTTTATTCTTGATAAACGGCTCCGGCTCCGATGCCATTTCAAAATTAAACTTCGGAGAAATCATACCGTCAAAATAATCACCTTTAAGTCCAATTCTAATACCCGACCTGTTTGGCGTTGAATCACCATAAGGATTTGTTGCATTTTCATTCAGCGGATAATAAAGTAAATTGCCGCTTCTCATAACTCCGGTACCGTTAATATAATTGGGAATTGATGCAATACCCATTCCCGCTTTATGCAGTACAATAACAGGGTTATACATGGTAAAAGGATATATTTCGCCGCCAATTGTATAAGCAGGCGGAAGCCCGACACCGGGATTAATATTCCACGTATTATTCTGGGTAAGATATCCAAAATTATCGCCTTCATTATATATTCTTGTCTGCGAGGCATACGCGGTAAATGAATTGCCCACATTTTTGTAGCTTATTTCAACTGTAGTGTTAAAATAATTAGCTTCTATGCCGGCTTTTATAGCAGTGCCTTCGGCATAATGATGGCTTGATTTTGTAACATACTGATACGTTGCGTTGTCATAATACCATTGCGCCCACTGCTTGCCTTTTTTAGGCGTATACATTGATTTCGCAAATTCACCCAAAACCTTTACATAGCCGTCTTCATCCCCTTCTCCAAATTGATATTTAAACAGGCCGTCGCCTGATATTACATAATTATTGAATACATCCTTTCTAAAAGGATCTAAATTCTGTGCCGGGGTTAACTGGGTTCCTGTATCCTTGGCATCAGTAATTTCATTATAGTTTACGCCGACTTCAAGCATATCCTTAAGCGAAAAATCTGTTGCGATTCTGCCGCCTATCATATACCGATCATGAACATACGTTACCCCGCCGTACCCGGGTTTATTTGATTCACCCAGCCTTGCACCAAGCACCATCATATTAACATCAACCGAGTCAAACAGTTCAACTATTGTCTGAAGCTTACCGCCGTTTAACGGCCAGGAATTATCCAAAAGGTAAAGTTCATTTTTATTCATATCCCTTTTATCAGCAAAAACCTTGGCTTCAAAAGGCCTTTCGTCATCAACCGCCCATAAAGTGAACGGGGTCTGTTTCCCCTGAAAATCTCCGAATACAAACGATACCGGCATATCTCCCTGAATAAAAAACCTTCTTAAACCATAAACGTCCTTGCTGCCCCAGAATCCGCCAAACATATTTTCCAGCCTGAATGTGGCTTCCGCGTAAAGGTCTTTTCTTGCGCGAAGGGAGAACTTTAAATCAACATACTGTGTTATAGGCCTTACGCGTTCAACGGGAAGTCCGGCTGACTGAAACTGATTCCCGAATAACAGAAGGTCTGTCATGTAAGCATTAGATTCGCCGTTTATCCTCATACCTATTGAATTCAAAAGCTTATCCTGCTTCATTTCTATCTCTTTTTTCTTGGCGCTTAAATCGCCAATTGTATTTAAAATATCATCAAGTTTTTTCTCGGTGCGCATCATATCAGTCATGTACGCCTTGACAAGGTCGTATAACTTATTAATCTTGCCCATCAGATCGCTGCCGCCCGATGACGAATCGCCTGCTGCCGCGTAAAGGACGTTATTAACGCCGTTGTTGATATAGTCAACAACTTCCGCGCGTGTAAGCGAGTCTTTTTCAAGCGGCATTGTTATTATCCCGCTTTCAGAGAGCTCTTTTATATTCTTATAAGACCAGTGATCCTTTCCAATAAGGTCATCCGCGGCAAAAACAAAAGCCGGGACAATAAAAAGCATTAATACAACCGCAATTTTCTTTAACATTAAGTGTACCTCCATATATTTAGTAAATATTTTTTATCTTTAAATACAAGACCTTCATTACAAGCCTTACGCGGACAGCGCAGGAGCGCTGTCCCTACAAGTACAAAAAAATGCTTAAAAGAAGTTTTTAACTTCCATAAACAGGAACCAGCCGTCAAAGTCCTGGGTTTTCCAGGCGCTTGTAGGTGTGTCCCTGTAATCCTTGTAATATAAATCCTGGTGGAAGAACCTTTTGGCCCTTATATATAACGACGTCCTTGGCGCAAAGTCATAATCAAGGCCAAGGCCGTAGCTGTTATCAAGATATTCAACAGGCTTTTTAATATCCCTGTTTGTAAGCGCTACAGACTGCGAAGAGGACCAGCGTTCTATCGAAGCTTCTGCCATTAATCCTATCTTTCTTGTCGGGTTAAAGTATATGAACCCGCTTAAAAGATTCTGCGTGAAAAATGCTTTTCTGTCGCCAAATGTTACCATAAGGTCAGCGCCCGGCCATACAGTCACAAGTTCACCGTATGCCTGAACAAATAAATTATCTTTCATACCTAAAATCTTATTGAGCTGAAGTTTTAATTCAACAGAGGCATTATTGGTGTATTTCTTTGAACGGTCAAGCGGGTCAACATCAAGAACTATTACTTCTTTGTTGGTAAGCCACTTGTCTGTTATAAGATAACGTTTTCCGCTGTAAGTTCCAATTCTATGCAGTCCGCCTGTTAAACCATCCGGATCATTATACTTCCAGAACCCTGAAAAATCTCCACTATTATCCGGATATCCATAACTGCTATAAAATAGATGCCACCACATAGGGCCTGTAAGCCTGTTTCCCGAAACAAAGTGGTCAACATAAAGCCTGTTTGTGGTCGGGTTTATCTGCGATGCTGTGCCGTAAGTGAAGTTTAAAAAACCTCCCGGTATAGGCACGCTTGCAAGCAGGTCAATTCTCTGGGCATTATTATAAAGAAGCGTAGGGTCGCCGGAATAAGAGTGCCAATCCAGTTTTGCATGCCTTGAATCATCCGGCGGGGTGTTAAGCTGGTAATATGTAGTGTCAATGATAGCAGAAGCATCTGCTATATATGTAGGGTCAATTTTAGAATACTTGCCTGTAATTGTCGCGTGGGTTTTAAGTTTACCCTGCACATAAGCCGCGCTGCCCGCCGCGTTTACCCTGGGCGAATATAAGTCAATAGGGTCAAAAGGCTTCATCCAGCCGTGGTAATCTGAAAATTCGTATTCCCCGGTTAATTCAAAAATATCCATAAAGTTTAACTTGGCGTCGCCGCCTACTATTGTGTTCGCCTTCAAATAACCGTCAGGCGCAAGAGGATAGTTATAATCAGCGGGTGTCTGCGGGTCGCTTGATATGATTTCACTTTTATCATTTGAAGTGTTAAAAAAGTTAACCGCAATATGCGAAGCTTTTAAAGGACCAAATTCCAGCGGCTGCAAATACCTTCCCGCGAATTCATAAAGGTAAAGCACATCATAGAATTCTTCAAATTTTTCGGCTTTGCCTGCCATAAGCTTAAGCCTGCCTTTAGTGCCGAAGAAATCGTTGTTGTAAAGCGCTATACCCATAAAGCCGTGTTTTGACCAGATATCGCCGCGCGCGACAAAGGAGTGCAAAAACGCGTTTTCATAATGGCCTTTTGTGGTCTCTTCAAGCGCGTAATGGTCGCGGTCAAATAAAGCCGGCCTGTTTGAAAGCACGGATTTTGCGACAAACGGAGTAATATCTTCCCAGAAGAACCCTGTGGAAATAGCCCATCCAAAAGCGCCTATATTGATTGTGTATTTGTCAAGGAATCTCTGTCCCGTCCCCCAGTATTCGGGATAATTCATTACCGGCGTGCCGTCAGAAAGAATAAGTTTCTTTTCTGCTTCGTTCCAGGGTTTTTCAAAGGTAAGGTTTAATTTAAAGTTAATGTCCTGCGTTATTACGCCTTCTGTCCACAGCTGCATGAACGTTCCGCCAAGTGATGTATGGTGCACGGGAGAGACGCCAAAAGCTTCAACGTCCTGCCAGCGCGCGGTTAACATACCCTGCACTTTAAACGGAGGAATACCGCGGTATGTGGTCTTTTCGTGTTCCATTCCCGCTTCTATTGTTTCCGGATATATCTCTTCTATGTATGCTTTAAAGCCAGCTATTTCCGGGTTGGAAAGAAGTTTTTCCGCGGCCTGAACCCTTTTTCTCATCTCTATTGTTTTGTTATAAATTTCAAATGCTTTTGCCCTGTAAATATCAAAATATTTTCTTAACATGGCTGTCTTGCCCTGCGTATTGGTGCCGGGGGCAACGCTTGTGGCGGCTATAATATTATTTGCGCCTTCCACAATATACCTTGCTGCGTCATACGAGCTCATTGGTATTGTTTTAAAAGTATCCGGCATTACGGATGTAATTACACCCGACTGCGCAAGCAGGTAAAAATCATGATAGATGGGGTCTGTCTGAGGAATGATTAAATTCTCTGTGTCTGTTAAAGCAAATACAGACGCGGAAAAAACAAATATTAGGATAAGTGGAATTGCAATTTTTTTCATGCTTATCTCCTTAACAAAATTTCCCTGTTTTGTAATAATGTCCGCTTATTATAGCAGAAATTTCAGTTCGGTCAATTAATTTTTAACGTATTAATCATTAAATTTTAACGTTAAAATTCGCTATAGCTTATTAACGAATTAAGCAATTAAGCTATAGCGAAACAAATTTCTTCCGTTTTCGCTTCTGCTTAATTGCTTATAGCTTAATTCACATCCATTTAAATCAAATTCCGCGGGCTAAAGACCCGCGTCTACCAGAACCAAACCTAAACTTCAAACAGCTTAAATATCTTTCTATTCAACTGCCGCACCCTAAAGGGATGCGCCTACCAATACCAAACCTCCAAGCCTTCTAAGCATCCAAGCCTCTATATTATTTCATAATAATAATCTTATCCGTCTTTGCCCTTGCTTTATTGCCTTCCGCGTCTTCCGCGGTTATGGAGTAATAGTACGTTCCCCTTGCCAGCTGCCTTAACATATATTCCGGCAGCTCTATAACATTATAGCCCTGCATTAAATTCCTGTCTGATGTGTTTATTTCCGCGTATTTTACAAGCCTTGCGGAAACAGTGTATATTTTAATTTTTATTACCTTTGCCTGTTTTGTAATTAAGAACCTTATTTTTACCGTACCATCCCCGCTTACAGGATTGGGATATATAAGCGGTTTTTCAGGTATTGAAATTTTGCCGTCAGGCGTAGGCGACGGCGTCCATACCGGGGTGTGAGTATGCGTGACCGTAGGTGTATTGGTAAACGTCTGCGTGGATGTATATGTATTTGTTGATGTCGGAACAGTTGCAGTGTGCGTATTTGTGGCCGTATGTGTGTTTGTGAAAGTTGAAGTTGGAACTGTTGGCGTATGAGTATTTGTGAATGTATTTGTGTGCGTATGCGTGAATGTGGCTGTGTTTGTATTGGTAAGCGCAGGCACAGTTGAAGTATTGGTATGCGTTGCAGTGAATACAGCTGTATTTGTGTTTGTGGCGGTATTAACCGCGGTATAAGTGTAAGTAGGAGTATTAACTTCAGTATTTGTGTGTGTGGCTGTGTTA
The DNA here is from genome assembly GCA_002839855.1 of Candidatus Goldiibacteriota bacterium HGW-Goldbacteria-1. Taxonomy (NCBI): domain Bacteria; phylum Candidatus Goldiibacteriota; species Candidatus Goldiibacteriota bacterium HGW-Goldbacteria-1. The sequence goes on along the minus strand of PGYV01000015.1, from coordinate 5,835 downwards.
ACCGCCGTGTATGTTTCAGTCGGAGTATCAACAGGAGTGTTTGTTTCCGTTGCCGTGTTTTCAGCGGTATTAGTTGCCGTATATGAATAAGTGGCAGTGTATGTCAGCGTTGCCGTATCCGTAGCCGTGTAAGTCGGCGTATTTGTATATGTTTCAGTCGGCGTGTTTGTGTAAGTCTGTGTGTTTGTAGCGGTATCTGTCGCAGTGGGTGTATTTGTGTCAGTTGCGGTATTGGTAAATGTGTTTGTACACTGTGGAATTGTTGTCGGTGTTATTAAAACTCCGGTAAATACATTATTTGTTTCATCAAGTTCTATAACATTATCAAATATATCCGCTGTTATATTTACAGCGCCCGAAGGCACATACTGCATCCAGAACGAACCGCTTCCACCCGGCGGAAGGTCTGATACCGTAACAGTATTGCCGTCAACATCAATTACAAAAGCCGCTGACGGGTCGCTGCCCTGATTTCTGTATGTTACAAGTATTCCCTGCGCCTGCATTCCCGCGCCGATAATGCACGGCACAGGATTCTGCACGGTAATTGAAGCTGACAGGATTACAAGATCCGGCCCGCCGGGTATCGGCGTGGCGGTTGCCGTATGCGTGTGTGTGTCTGTAGGCGTATTGGTAAAAGTATTCGTCACGGTAAAAGTACGGGTAAAGGTGGACGTAAAAGTATCAGTTGCTGTAAATGTATTTGTGTGCGTATTGGTATAAGTGTTTGTTATTGTATGCGTATAAGTGGAAGTATCAGTCGGCGTATTTGTTGAAGTGTGGGTGTTTGTAAACGTATCAGTAGGCGTGTTTGTTAAAGTGCTTGTATTTGTAAACGTGCTGGTTGCTGTATTTGTAAAGGTGGCTGTATTCGGTATAGGCGTATTTGTCGCGGTGTAAGTGTTTGTCCGCGTATTTGAAGCCGTATAAGTATATGTGGCCGTAGGCGGTATCGCCGTGTTGGTTGCAGTAGAGGTGTTTGTGTTGGTATTTGAAGCCGTATTTGTATATGTGGCTGTCGGCGGAATTGGTGTGTTGGTTGCCGTGAAGGTATTTGTGCGTGTATTTGAAGCCGTATAAGTATATGTGGCCGTAGGCGGTATTGGCGTATTTGTCGCGGTATGTGTGTTTGTGTTGGAAGCGGTGGGCGTATTGGTTCTTGTATTGGTGGATGTGTAAGTGTATGTGTGGGTGTTTGTTGCCGTATGCGTGGATGTATAAGTTCTTGTATTTGTGGGTGTTGATGTGGTGGCGTCCGGGCAGCCCGTTGCTCCCGTACAGACATGCCTGCCTGTCGCCGTATCCCGCGTTGTATTGCTTACGTATTCACATACCAGGTTTGTTCCCTGATAAAGCACGTGCCCGCTGTTATTCTGATAAGTGGTCCATGTTTTTTCTATCTTCGCATAATCATCGCATTCAGCATCAAAAGGCGTCTGATAACCGTCCCTGTTAAGCCTGCCCTGCACAATAATATATCCGCCGTTGGCAGGAATATCCGTTGCAGGAAAAGAAATAACAACTTTTTTTGTGCCGCCCGTGCAGGTTTCACCCGCAGAGGATGCAAGCGTGGGGCTTATTGACGAATACCCCGAACCGTCCGCATTATATTTTGCCGCAGAATCTATTGCGCCTGCTATCGTTCCTGTTGTCCCAAGCCAGATAACAACCGTAATATTTGAAGCACTAACCGCCGTAGTTTCCCAGTTTGTAATCCTATAATCAAAACCAAAAGAATTATCCGTACACGAAGCCACGCTTCCATTAGTTTTTACTTCAAGGTTAAGCCTGCTTGTCAAGGGCGGTATTGGAGTTATCGTCGCTGTTGCTGTAGCGGTGTACGTGAAAGTCTTTGTCCACGCCGGGTCAGGCGTGTTTGTCTTTGACGGAGTGTGTGTGTAAGTTGGTGTTGCCGGATTGCTTATCGCAATATACGCCGCGACAGAACCCACAAAACCTGCGTTATAATCAACACCCACTTCATTTGCCACATAATCATCTATCTTGTCATTATAATTACCGCACGATGAACGCGGCCCGCCGACAAGCGCGCCTTTAAGCTGATATAAATATGGAACGCTTCCGGGGCTTGCATTTTCCTGCGGCCATTTGGTATCGGCGTCAGTTGTCCTTCCAAACGCGGCGCGGTGATGCGGGTGCGCGACCGAACCGGCTGCAGCATTATCCGGATTGGTGTACCCTATTAAAAAAGACCTGCCCGCGGGCGCACCCGGAGAGCCGGCTATATCGCCATGAGTTCCCAAAACAAAATCAATATTATTTTTTAAAAATGTAACCGCGTTTGTTTTTTCCGTACCTGTGGCTATATTGCTGTAAAGCGCCGCTATATAAGCCATATTGGCGGCGTATCTTAATGAGCCCCATTCCGTCTTAAAAGCATACGAACCTGTACCGCAGGTCACCATTGACGCCCTGTAGCTGTCCACTTCTGTTTTTAACTTTGCAAGCTGACTTGTGTCGCCGGCTTTATATAATTCATAAGCGGCAATAGGTTCCGTGTGGTCATAGCAGAATATCCAGTTGGTGGGCATTGTGTAGCTGTTGCCTGTAAAACCCTGCGCCTTTGTAAGATACGTTGAAGCGTCAGCGGAATTTCCCCTTGCCACAGCAGCTTTTCTTATTGCAATGGCGCCCCATGCCATATCATCGCCCCAGTTGCCTGCCGGATAATAACCTCCGCCGCCAACGGCGTTAGGGCTTGTTTCTCCCGTGGCAAGATACGCTTTGGCTTTTGTATAACAGGTATCGGCATAAGCTGAATCATACGGCGCATAAGCTATTGCCATAAGCGCCAATGCGGCAGCAGAGTTTCCGGCAATATTGCTGGCGCCGGAACCTGCAAAACTTACAGGCCTTCCGCCGTCTTTTTCCCCGCCTTCTGTAACATTGTAAGTATTGCCATAATAAACAGGTTCAGACATATGTTTGTGATCATAATCGCCGTTGCCTTTCTGGTAATAAAAACCGGCGCCTGTGTGCGCTTTTATAAGCCAGTCCGTCATAATTTTAGCTTCATCAAGGATATCCGGAATTCCGTTTGCGGGAGGCGCGGAATTTGCCTGAGTATATCTGTCTTCATGTGACGGTTTAAATTCAACATAAGAGTGAAGAAGAACCGACGCGGCATAAGGCGCTGTCTGCCCGAATAATACATGGTCACCGCAGTCGTGCCAGCCGCCTGTCAGGTCTCTGCTTACTGTCTGCCCGTCTTTTACATGGCATGCGCCGTGTATCCACGAACCGGTATTGCCGCATCGCTGCGCGCCGTAATAATATGTGGATAAATACAACGCCTGCCTGTAATCATGCGCCGCAAAAAGGTTAACAGAAGATAATACGGCAATAATTGCCGCTACTGTAATTAAGGCTTTTTTCATTGCTGTGAACCTGCCTGTTTAGATTAGCAGCCTAATGTATATAATTTACCATATATTTAGACAATTAAACGTATAAAAAGTTTCGTATTTTGAACAAGGTTTTGTATTGTAAAACGATTGAAATGTATCGTTAATCATGGCATATTTCACGATTTTCAGCATCTATTTTTGCGAAAAAGCAGGTGAAAAACAAATATCTAACCGCACCTAAAACCGCAATATTTATTAACAAAAAGTCACTCAACTTTTATGCTATTACAACACCTGCAGTCAAGAGACGCCCTACAGATACAAACCAACTGCCGCGGATAATATCGCATGAAGTTTGATATAGATGCGATATTAAAGACCCGCGTCTACCAAACCCAAACCATAAACAAATAACAAAACAAAAAGCCGGACAGCGCGGGAGCGCTGTCCCTACAAAAACAAAAACATAAATACAAACAAAAAAGGCGGGATGAATATCATCCCGCCTTTTTGTATGTCAGTTATTGCTTATTATTTTACTATTATTATCTTATCTACTGAAGATCTTGCTTCTTTGCCTGCGTCATCTTTTACCATTATTACATAGTAATAGGTACCGTTTGACAGGCTCTTGAAGTATTCGGCCGGGACAGTAATAATATTGTCGCCTGCCGTAAGGCTTCTGAAGCCCCTGTTAATTTCTGAGGCAGGTACTTCAAGCTGTTTTACAAGCCTTGACGATGACGTGTACATCTTAAACGTTACTGTCTTGGCGTTCTTTGTGATAAAGAACTTAATATTAACATCCCTGGTTGCATCTGCCGGGTTTGGATAGCTGAAGAACGGCTTATCATCAGGTATTTCAAGGTCTGAATCCGGCGTTACAACAGGTGTCGGTGTTAATGTCGGTACTCCGGCGTTTGTTAATACCGCGATATTGCTTCCGGACATATCCGTATTACCGCTGTCTGTATTTGTCACCTTTACGTTAAATACGTAATTACCCGAAGGTATCGTGGCAAACCATGACGCAGGTATTAATACTGTGTGTACGCCGATACCAAGTTCATCCGTTAATGTGTAAATACCTATCGGGTCTGATGAACCGGCAGAAGCCAGTATAATCTGAACCTGCTGCGCAGATTCAACACCAATCTGGAACTGTACGGGAACTGTTGTAAGCGACGGTATATCAATTAACGAAAGAACCGTCACATTACTTACCGTTATATTTCCCGGAACATCCGTTGCCGTAGGTGTTGCCGTAGGCCCTGTAGGAGTGTTTGTTACTGTGGCTGTATATGTGTTTGTATTTGTATGTGTGTGTGTAGCTGTGTGTGTATTTGTATTTGTGGCGGTCGGACCCGTCGGTGCCAAAGACCATGCTCTGCTTGCACTGGAAGCCATTGCCATCTGCCCAAGCCCTGAATTCATAACCGTTACCCTTACAATATAGATGCCGTCAGGTATTCCGGTAATCCCTGCCGTGGAAACATTTATAGACTGAGCTCCCGGAGCAATCGTTGTACCGCTGTTATAAAGTGTTGCCACTGCTGTTCCGCTACCGTCAACAAGTTCTATTAACGTGCTTGTCGCGTTCTGTCCGGTGATGTTAAAGTTTACAGTTACAGTGGAAACCGAAGGTATTGTTATCGTACCTGTACCCGGAACCAGCGTAACAGTATCAACGCCAAGAACCGCTACGGTATTTGTAAATGTTGCTGTCGGGCCGGGTATTGTGTTTGTATTTGTTGCCGTGTGTGTGTTTGTTGCCGTGTGTGTATTTGTTGATGTCGCGCCCGCAGGTACTGTATTGGTCGGTGTTGCAGTATTTCCTGTAGGAGGCGGTGTCGGGCATACAGCGCAACCATAGATGATTAAATCATCTATCCAAAGATCTGCTGTTGTTGTTCCTGTGGTTGCGTTAAAGCTTGTCTGGAACTGTAATGCTTTTGCATTTGCAAGTACTTCAAGTAAAGGATACGCAGTACCCCATCCCGTTGCCTGAGCAAAAAGTGTAAACGGAATATCAATTAAGGTCCATGCTAAAGGGGCCGTAAAATCATAACGATAGTCGTTGTATCCGGTTAAAGAAGCGTCCGCGGATGTCGTATAAGGTATCTTAATATGATACGCTTTATTATCGCCTTTTGCATAAAACCTTACGCCGGTGCATCCCGAAATATCAGTTACCTGACCAGTGCCTTCAGGAGGCGCGCCTGCCATTGAATTTAACTGCGAACCCATTCCTATTGAAGGATAGTCATTGTTTGCCGCTGTTATCGGGCCTACTGTTCCTGTAAAGTTAGCAGCCATAGCCGAGCCATTATATCCGCCAGCTGTCATTGCAAATGTTCCGCCGCCTGCTGTTTCCGGTACCGGAACAACTGCCGCGCCTGTGCCGTCCTGATATGTGTACCAGTATCCGCCGAACAGGTTGGTGTTGTCCCCGTCTTCAGCGTCTTCC
>PGYV01000014.1 GCA_002839855.1 Candidatus Goldiibacteriota bacterium HGW-Goldbacteria-1 | reverse complement strand
TTAACATACCGGTAATTTCAAGTTTGTTTGGATGCAAGAATACCAATTTGCGGCGCGTACTGAAAAAATATACCCAAGCCCGGTAGAACCGCGGCTGGGCAGCTAGGCGGATGGGAAGTAAGAGCAAATCCAAATCTACTGCCGCACATAATACCGAGCAATTTTATTATAGGCTCGGTATTAAAAGGCGCGCCTACCAATACCAAACCCTTTTGCCCAGCTGCTTAGCTGCTTAGCTGCCGAGCTGCCGGGTTTATTTTGTATTCTTATAATAATCCGTTTCACCGAATTTCTGTTCCGATAACACTTTGCCTTCTTTTGTGTATTTCTTGATGCTGGTCAGCACGCCTTCGTCGTACATGTGCTCTTCTTTTAACCGTTTGTCGTGATAATACTTTACAACCCCGTCTATTGTCTCGCCGTACTTTTTTATCATGCCGTCAGATCCGTGCACCCAGCGGGCGATTTCGCGGCCAAGTTTGTAAAACACTTCAGTCTCGCCGGTTCTTATGGACACAATTTCAGAATACACTTTTTCTGATATAAGCCTGCCGTTTTCCGCAAACGTCTTTAACCTTATTATATTATCCCCCGCAAACTTGCCTTCTTTCCACACATTGCCCGAAGGGTAATAAAGCTTATACAGCCCGGTCTTTTGGCCGTTGAAATAATTTTTTTCCATCATTATTTCGCCTGTCTCGTAGTATTCCACAACCCTGCCGTCAGGGATATCCCCGTACAATTCATATCGCACAAGTGTACCTTCTTTATTAATAACTTCAATGGCATACACTTCTATTCCGGCAGTTTTTGATTTTATCGGGGTGTCATCAATATAAAAACTTAATTTATAAGTTGTGTTTCCCTCTTTGTCAGTTCCCAGGATTGATGTCTTTTGCACCATTTCAAGATTTGTTTTTTTCTGTTCAGCCATCACTGTCCCTCCCTTTTTACCTTTTATTTAAAAATCTTTCCTTGCAAGGTAATTCTTTAAACCCTTTCCAAGCGCAAAGCTTTCAGCTTCCGCTTTGGTCCTGAATTTTCCGGTTTTTAGCTTAAAGAAATTTCCGTCTTTAACAATTTCTGCTTTAACCCCTTTTTTTGCCAGGCTTTCTTTTTCACGCTCCGCGTTTTTTTCAAGCGAAAAAGCCCCCACCTGTACCGTGAAATATTCAATAACCGCTGTTGGTTGAACTTCAGCCGGAGTTGTGCCGGTGACAGTATTAACCGCTGTCACGGCTCCCGTCTTTACGGATTCTTCGGGCAGGTCAGCAGAAGGAAACCTTTTTAACATAGCGGATTCTGCGTCTTTTGCTTTTTCCACGTTTCCGGATTTTCTGTAAGATTCCGCAAGTTTCCGGTAAACATCAGGCAGGTAAATATATTTTTCAGTGTCCTCTGTTTTGTCTATTACGTTCTGATATGAAAATACCGCCTCGCCGAATTTTGCCTGTTTAAACAGGATGTTGGCGTACGCCAGCTCTATCCTGTTCTTATACATATAATACCCTTTGCCGCCGTTATAATCCGCGTAAAGTTTTTTTGCCTCTTCCTGGCGCCCCTGCCCGTCAAGGGAAAGAATCATATAATAGTAAGCCGGCTCTATCCAGACTGTATTGGGAAACCTTCCCATAACCGCGCCAAGATACTCTTCGGCTTTTTTATCCTCTGCCATGGCGTAATACATTCTGCCAAGCGAATAAACGGCTTCTGCTTCATATTCCGTCTTAGGGTATTCTTTTATGATTCTTTCATAAATGTCTTTCTTTTTATCCACATTTTCTTCCGCTTCCGCTATTTTCATTAGCGCGGACGGTTTATACCTGCTGGAAGGAAATTCTTTAAGGAAACTGTCAAACGCCGCGGAGGCATTTTTATATTCTTTGGAATTATAAAGGGTCATCGCTTTTAAAAAGACGTCATCTTCAGACGGTTTCGCGAACGTGCACGAAGATACCGCAAGCGCTATTACTGCCGTTAAAACAAATTTTTTCATTTTACCGTTTCTCCTGAAAATGACATTCCCTTTAATCCCGTAAGCTTCACCTTAAATACTTTGCCTATAAGGTTTCTGTCTCCCGGGCAGAATACCTTTTTTCCGCTTTCAAGGGTGGCCTCTATTTCGCCTTCATACCTGTCTGCCGTGGTAATCCCCAGCGCCGTCATTTCTTTGCCTATTTCAGCGCTATTTATATTTTCGCTTATATATTTCTGTAATTCAAGCACATAATTAATTCTGCGGGCTTTTTCTTCTTTACTTACGTCATCATTCATTTTATAAGAGGCGGTACCTGCCCTGGGCGAATATTTGAACATATATGCCGAATCAAACCGTGCTTTTTCAAGCAGTGTTACAGTATCCTGAAAATCCGCCTCTGTTTCCCCGGGAAAACCCACCATAACGTCCGTTGTTACGCACACGCCCGGAATTATTTCACGTATCATGCCAAGTTTTTCAAGGTACTCTGCCCTTGTATACTTTCTGTTCATCGCCTTTAAAATTTTATCGGAACCCGCCTGTACCGGAAGGTGAATATGGCTGCATACTTTGTCAACAGACGCCACGGTTTCCGCAAGCTCCCTGCTTATATCCTTTGGATGCGGGGTCATAAACCTTATCCTTTCAATGCCCTCTGTTTTTGCCGCTTCTTTAAGCAGACCGGAAAAATTAATGCCTGTTTCAGGGTCTTTATACGAATTCACGTTCTGCCCCAAAAGTATCGCTTCTGAAAAACCGTCAGAAGCCATCTTTTTAAGTTCCGCGATAATACTTTTAACGCTTCTGCTTCTTTCCCTTCCTCTTGCATATGGGACGATACAGTAAGAACAAAAGTTGTCACACCCCTGCATTATTGCAAGATAACCCGACACCCCGCCCGGCCTTTTAACATCTGTGCTGTAGCCTTCTTCGGCGGTGCCGGAAAGCACTTTGCCTTTTCTGGCGGTAATTATTTTTCCTATATTGGCAAAATTATATGTCCCTAATACCGCGTGCAGCGTGGGAAATTTTTTTATAAGTTCTTCTTTTTTTATCTCCGCAAGGCATCCGGTTATGATGACCTTTTTATCCGTAACAAACCGTCCCGCGTATGAATACGCTTTTTCTTCGGCAAGATTGCGCACGGTGCATGTGTTTATAATAATAGCGTCAGCTTCAGCCTCGCTTGCCACCATTTCATGGCCTGCAAGCTCCAGCACTCCTGCCATTCTTTCGGAGTCGTACTCATTCATCTGGCACCCGAAGGTGTGTATGTATACTTTCAAATCGAACTCCTTAAAAATCAGAATTCTATCCCATAAACTGTTATCCCATATCCCATAAATAAAAAATCCGAGGGACAGATGCACGGATGCACAGATGTTCGGCTGAAACCAACCGTCTAAGCATCCAACCTTCCAAGCATCTAACCATCTTAACGCTTTATTATCCTAAAATATCCCATCGTCTCCACATGGTACGTCTGCGGAAAAAGGTCAACCGGTATTGTCTCCACAAGTTCATAATGTTCCTTTAATTCTTTTACGTCCCTGGCAAATGTCATGGGATTGCAGGAGATATAGATAATTTCCGGTATATTGTTTTCAATCACGCTCTTTAACACATCCGCGTGAACTCCCTTTCTTGGCGGGTCAAGAATTATGACATCGGGCTGTTTTTCTTTAATGATGGCGGACGCCTCTGTTTCCGCGTCTCCCGCGACCGCAAACGCATTTGTTATATTATTATTGGCAAGTACCTTTTTAAAGAGTTCAATGCTGTGCGGATTAATTTCCACCACTGTTATTTCGGACGCTTTCTTGTATAGCGGCAGGGATAATGCGCCTGTGCCGCCGTACAGATCTAAAACCCTGGCTCCCTGTTTAACGTGGCTTTCAACAAAACTTAACATGTGCGAAAGCATGCCCGTATTTATCTGGAAGAATGTATCCGCTTCCAGCATGAACTCTATTCCGTTTATCTGTTCCTTAATAAAATTATCTCCCCAAATAATTTTTTCGCTGTCGCCAAAAACCCTGTTGCCTTTATTTTTATTCATATTTAAAACGATACCATGAATACCTTCCACTTTTTCACTAAGTTCTTTCGCGGCTTCATCTATATAATCCCTTGCTATGCTCTCTGTTACCACAAAAGCCACAAGCGATTCGCCTTTGGAATTTACCCTTATTGCCACGTGGCGCAGATAGCCGTCGTTTGTTTTTTCATCATAGACGGTGACTTTTTTCTTTTCCTTTTCAAGAATAGCGGAAATGATTGAGGCAATCTCGTTTATCTTTTTATTTACAATAAAACATTCGTTTACTTTTACCACATCGTGGGAATTTGCCCTGTAGAAACCCAGCACAGGAACGCCTTTATCAACCCCCGGCTTATACTGCGCGCGGTCACGGTAATACAGCGGTTCTGTATAACCAATCACTTCATTTAAATTTGGGTTATCCACACCGGAATGGGTTTTAAGCGCGTATTCAATAAATTTCTTTTTGTATTTCATCTGGCCGGCATAATCAATATGAAGCCACTGGCATCCGCCGCATACGGAAAAAAGCGGGCATACGGGTTTTACAAAGTGCGGTGATTCCACAAGTATTTTATTCATGTTAGCCATGGCATAATTCTTTTTCACTTCGGTTATGGAAGCGGTAATTTTAGAACCCGGCAGCCCCAGCGGGACAAATATCGTAAAATTCTCGTACTTTGCCACGCCGTTCCCGCCGTAAGCCAAATCTGTTATTTCCAGTTCCACTTTCTGCCCCGGTCTTACAGGGGGGGTTACATTATTCTTTTTTCTGTTTTCTTCCATTATTACCTGCCTTTTGCCTGTTTTAGGCCTATTACCAGCTCTTTATTAAAAACAGAAGCTATTTTTATAAGGGTGCTAAGTTTTGCGTCTTTAACTCCGTTTTCCAGACGTGATACCACCTGCTGTTTCATTCCAATTTTTTTGGCTATGTCCTTCTGTGACATATGAAGCCTTTCGCGTTCTTCATGCAGCGCAAAAGCAAATTCATGCAGAGTTTTTTCGGTGTTATATGAGCTTATATATTCCGGGTCTTTTTTCACCTTATCAAACATTGTTTTATATATTTTTGAATCCACTGATGCTTTTTTCTTTTTCATCACAATCCTCCTTTTATTTCTTTCATCCTGTTTTCAGCCGTTTCAATGTCGGATTTTCTGAGCTTGTCCGATTTTTTATCCGCAGCATGTACAAAGACAGCTTCCTTTCCTCTCCAGAAATATAACAGTCTGAATTCAAACCTTGCAAAACTTGGCCGTAATTCGTAAATTCCGGATGCGGTTAGTTTTTTTACAAAAGGTTCCCTTAAAGACGGACCTTTTTGTTCAAGCATTTCAAAATAATACTTAATTTTACCCGCGTGTTTTGGTTCTTTTTCAAGGACATAATCCACTACAGGGCACTTACCGTTCTTTTTATAAAACGATATTAAATACACACCGCTCACCCCCTCTATGTAAGGTAAGTATACAACTTGTAAGTTGTAATGTCAATAAACAAAAAAGCAGGCTTAAGCTAAATGCTTTACCTGCCGCGAAAAAATGTCAGCTCTGAAAAACGCTTTTTTATTTTGCCTTTTGCGACAGGCATTTGTGTTATTAAAATTATTTCAAAGTCTTTCTGTATTTGCACTGGTATGGACAGCGCTCCCGCGCTGTCCGGCCTTTGTTCTTTTCACTTCTAATTTCAACTACACGGACAGCGTGAATGCCGAGGCAATGCCCGCATTCAAGCAGCTGTCCCTACAAAAATAAAAAAATTAATATTTATCCCAGTTTCTTTTTTAAAATTTCGTTTACCATCTGCGGGTTGGCCTTGCCTTTTGTCTCTTTCATTATCTGCCCGACAAGAAAGCCCATGCCCTGCGGTTTTCCGCCCTTAATGTCTTCCACAGCTTTTGGGTTATCTGCAAGTATTTTATCCACGGCAGCTTCAATGGCGCCTGTGTCTGAAATCTGCACAAGCCCTTTTTCCGCCACTATTTTTTCCGGATCCCCGCCTTCTTTAAACATTACGTCAAAAACGGTCTTTGCTATCTTGCCGCTTATTGTGCCTTTCTGTATAAGGGCTATCATCTTTGTAAGGCTGTCAGTGGTGATATTAGTTTTTGATATGGACTCTATCCCCGCTTCATTCATTCTTCCCAGCAGTTCGGTCATCATCCAGTTGCTTACAAGTTTTGGTTCGCTGCATTTTGACGCGGCTTCTTCAAAAAAGTCCGCCGTTTCTATTGACTGTGTCAGCACTCCCGCGTCGTAAAGAGGCAGGCTGTATTTTTCCGTAAAGCGGTCCATTTTCTGCACCGGCAGTTCTGGTATTTCCTTTTTAACTTCATCCATAAATGACTGTTCCAGTACAAAAGGCGGAAGGTCGGGTTCCGGGAAGTACCTGTAATCGTGCGACCCTTCCTTGCTGCGCATGGAAAAAGTCTTCGCTTTTCCGCCGTCCCATAACCTTGTTTCCTGCGTTATTACTTCGCCCGCTTCTGTCATTTTCACCTGGCGTTCTATTTCATAATCTATCGCCTTGCGCACGTTATTAAAAGAGTTCATGTTTTTAATTTCAACTTTGGTGCCGAATTCCTTCCGGCCCCACGGCCTTATTGACACGTTGGCGTCGCAGCGCAGGCTTCCCTCTTCCATGTTACAGTCGGATACATCAATGTATTTTAAAATTGATTTTAAGGTGATTAAATAATTATACGCCTCTTCGGAAGAACGCATGTCGGGCTCGCTTACTATTTCTATAAGCGGAACGCCGCCCCTGTTATAATCCACAAGTGATTCTTCCGCATCGGCTATCTGTCCGGTTTTTGTCAGGTGCAGAAGCTTCCCCGCGTCTTCTTCCATATGTGCCCTGGTTATGCCTATTTCTTTTCGTTTGCCTTCTTTGTCCACAATGGTTATGCGCCCGTGTTCTGCAATAGGCATGTCAAACTGTGAAATCTGATATGCTTTAGGCAGGTCGGGATAATAATAATTTTTTCTGTCAAACTTTGTATACGCGGCTATCTTGCAGCCAAGCGCAAGCCCTGTCTTAACCGCGCGGCGCACCACTTCCCTGTTTACAACAGGAAGCGAACCCGGCAGCCCAAGGCATACAGGGCAGATGTTTGTATTCGGCTCTCCGCCAAACTTATTTTTGCAGCCGCAGAAGATCTTGGTGGCAGTGGAAAGTTCCACATGCACTTCAAGCCCTATTACGACTTCGTATTTTTCAGCCATGCTCATGTATTAAAATTACTCCTCTGTACTTTTTTCTTCTGTTTTATTTTCCGCCACTTTACCGTCCCATTCATCGTCGGACAGAATTACAAGCGGCCTGTCTGTGTAATTTTCTTTGTCAAAACCTTCAAAATCAACATCATCACCGCCGCAGGTGGCGCAAACAACATCCATTTCATTATCCCCGGCATCCTTCTGGCAGTAGCGTGTCATGCTTCCTTCGCTGAATTCCCACATTTCAAGTGGTTTGTAATCTGTGACGTTCACATAAAACCCGCCGTTGTTTCCGCATTTGTTGCATTTCATAATATTTCCTCCTTAGTCTATGGACGGCATCTTTGTGTGCCAGTCCGTGTTTTTTTGGAATGTATGCGCGATGTCAAAAATATCCTGTTCTTTAAACCACTTGCCCAGTATCTGAAGCCCCACCGGAAGCTTTTTTGAATCATTGCCCGCGGGCACTGACATTCCCGGAAGACCGGCAAGATTGGGCGCAATGGTAAATATATCGGACAGGTACATGGTTAAAGGGTCTGCGGCTTTTTCGCCTATTTTAAAAGCGGTGGTCGGCGAAGTGGGCGTTAATATCGCGTCCACTTTTTCAAAAGCCCTGTCAAAATCATTTTTTATAAGCGTCCTTACTTTCTGCGCTTTCTTATAATAAGCGTCATAATAACCGGAGGAAAGAACGTATGTCCCCAGCATTATCCTTCTTTTTGTCTCCCGCCCAAAACCTTTCTGCCTGCTTTTCTTATACATGTCTATCATGTTTTCCGCGTCTTTGTCGCGCAGCCCGTAACGCACGCCGTCAAAGCGCGCCAGATTACTGGAAACTTCCGCCGGCGCCACCACGTAATATACGTCAATGGCATATTCGGTATTTGGAAGCGATATCTGCTCTATCTTTGCGCCAAGTTTTTCAAAAACCGCAACCGCGTCCATTACTTTCTGTTTTACTTCCGGGTCAAGCCCTTCAATGAAATATTCTTTCGGCAGCCCGAATACTTTTCCTTTTACGCTGTCCTTTAATAAAGCCGAATAATCCGGAACATCAATATTTGCGGATGTCGCGTCATTTTCATCGTGTCCGGCTATGTGTTTTAATATAATAGCGTTGTCTGCTGCTGTCCTTGTTATGGGGCCTATCTGGTCAAGCGAGGAGCCGAATGCAATAAGGCCGTAGCGCGATACCCTTCCGTATGTGGGTTTAATTCCTGTCACGCCGCATAATGACGCTGGCTGTTTAATGGAACCGCCTGTGTCAGAACCAAGCGAGCCGATGCATAATCCCGCGGCCACGGAAGCCGCAGAGCCGCCGCTGGATCCGCCGGGAACACGCTGCAAGTCCCACGGATTTCTGGTCGGGCCAAAAGCGGAATTTTCAGTGGACGAGCCGAACGCGTATTCATCCATATTTAATTTACCGGTAAAAACCGCGCCGGCTTTTTCAAGTTTTGTTAACACTGTCGCCGTGTACGGCGGTTTATAACCTTCAAGCATCTTTGCCGCGCAGGTTGTATCAATACCTTTTAAAACCATGTTGTCCTTTATGCCAAGCGGTATGCCTGTAAGCTCTGTGACGTTATCATTCTTTATTATCCGCTCTTCGGCCGCTTTCGCCATTTCATAAGCGCGCTCTTTGGTAAGTTTAAGATATGCATGCACCTTTGGGTCAACTGATTCAATCCTTTTAAAGACAGAATCAAGTATGTCAGAAGGTTTAATCTCTTTTTTTATCAACCTCTTGTGAAGGTTCTCTATTGTGTCATAATGCAGTTCCATAATTCTCCGTTTTCCTTATATTATCTTCGGGACTTTAAACCCGCCGTTTTCTATTGAAGGCGCCGCCGCAAAAACATCTTCCCTGTTAATGGAAGGTTTTATTACATCTTCCCTGTAAACATTCTTGGTATCCACCGCAAAGTAAGTGGGTTCCACGTTATCTGTGTTAATTTTGGACAGCCTGTTTACATGCTCTAAGATATCAGAGAGTTCTTTCGCAAACTGCACCTTTTCCTCTTCGGTTATTTCCAGCCTGGAAAGGTGCGCTATGTATTCTACATCTTTAATGGTAATAGCCATAATAAACCGCTCCTTTTATGGTCAGCAAGCAAAAATCATACCGCTTTTATAAAGTATTGATAAGATAACATATAAAAGGGGGGTGTTTCAAGGGGTATATTTAGAATTTTATAGTTTCTTAAACGCCCTGTCCGGGATCTGGCCCCGGACAGGATCAACATCAACCATAATCGGATCAAAATATGTCTTCCACAAATTAAAAAGCAAACGCCCTGTCCGGGATCTGGCCCCAGACAGGGCGTTTAAAATTATATTACTTTACCAGTTTTTATTTTTTTAACATACCGTACATCTTTACCTCGTTATGGTCAAAGAACATCACAATAACCCCGCCTGCAAGCATTATAATATCCCTTATAATGGTGTTAATTCCTATTTCCTCTTCCGGGAAAAGAAAGTCAAAACACCCGCAGGATATTTCTATGCCCCTATAAATATCAATGGCAATTGCCGCTATAAAAGCAACAAGCATTGCGTTTATTATAAGCGCGTTGCTTCTTGGCATTATATCCAGCATAAGTAAAATACCCGCGATAAATTCCACCCATGGCGCCACAGAGGCGAAAAACGGAACAAATACCGACGGCAGAATAACGTACGAATACACGTCATTGGCAAAACCGGCAGGGTCTATAATCTTTCCCACGCTTGCCACGACAAAAATAAAACCAAGCGCAAGTTTTAAAAAATATAACAGGTATTTATTTGAAAAAATCTCTTTTATTTTATTCATTTTGTTTCCCCTTTAAGCGCGGGATTTTTAAATACAGGATAACCCGCTTTTTCCCATTGCGGCAGCGCGTCCATAAACAGAAGCACTTTTTTATTGCCGCCTTCATAAAGTTTTGCCGCAAGGTTACGGGCGTTGCCGCCTTTGCCGTGGCAGTAAATAACCGTGGGCTTCTGCATAAGAGAACCCAAGTAACGCGGCAGCACTTCACTTATGCCGTCAGCCGGAATTGTAATCGCGCTTTTAATATGCCTGTCTATATACTGGTCTTTTCTTCCAGCGTCAACAAAATTGGCTTTTTGCCTTTCATAAAGAAAATATGCTTCTGCAAGGGTAATTTTTGGTATTTCATTTATTGACGCGGCCTCTTCAAAAAGGCGTTTGAATTCCGCGGGCGGTTCGTATTTTTCAACAGGATATCCCGCCTGCGTCCATTCATTCCATCCGCTAAAAAATATCGCTACCTTTTTGTATCCCATATCAAACAACGAGTTTGCCACTTTATCCGCAAGGTGGCATCCCACACCGTGACAATAAGTTACAATCACTTTATCTTTTAAGGCCTGTTCGTGTTCTTTATATTTTTCAGGAGGCGAACCCGCGGGAATTAAAATTGCGCCTTTTATATGCGCGTCGTCATACATTGAAGCGCTTCTTGTGTCCACAAACACCGCTTTACCGCTGTCCATAAGCGCCTTTGCCTCTTCTATGTGTATCTTTGGTATTTTTTCTTTGCTTGTTGATTTTTTTAAAAGGTATCTGAATTTGCCCGGCAGCGCTTTTGTCTCGGCCGGTTTTACAGCTTCTGCCTGCGCTTCAATTACCGGCTCTGCTGCGGCTTTTTTTGCCGGTATCAGCGCCCTAATACCGGTATATAAAAGGGCAATTAACAAAGCCGCCGCGCTTATTACAGCCGCTTTTATAACCATATCCTTTATAAATTCAAAGTATTTAAATTTTTTATCCGTGGGTATAACCACGGGCTTTACTGCTGATTTTTTTACCGCTTTTTTTGCTTTCTTTTTTGCTGTTTTTTTTGCCATTTGTTTTCCCCTTTCATGTTTTTTAACCTTTTTAAAACTGCCCCGTCGAAAGAAGCACAAGCGTACACGCTTCTTCATAATCAATACCGTTTTTTTCAGCAGCTTTACGCATAACTTCCGATTCAGCGCCGGGATTTGCAATAATACGTTTTGGTTTTAAAGCTATTATTTCATCCGCCATCTGAACAAGCCTTTCAGAGCCCACGTAAAGAGTTACTGTATCAACGCTTCCTTTTATATCCGCAATGCTGTTTACCACCTGAAGCCCCAGCACCTCTTTTAACCCCGGATTTACTGGTATTACTTCATGCCCGCTGTTTAACAGCGCCTGTATTGCCTTATATGAATACCTTTCCGGCTTATGACTGGCGCCTATGACCACTACTTTTTCTTTTGCTCCCATTTTATACCTCTTTTTTATAACGAATATTTATCGCCTGTTTTTAACTTTGTAAAAGCGGTTTTAAATACTTTTTTAAGAATACCACAAGCCCTTGCCCCTGTGCAATGGCCTGCAATAACTTTTTTTACCCCTGTTTTTTTAAGCTCCAGCACCGTTTTCATTATATCATCATCAGAACTGTCCTTAAGATGAAGCCCGCCCACAACCGCGTATATTTTTTTACCGGACTTTTTTTCAGCCGCTTTTACCATTTTAACTATCCCCGGATGCGAACACCCCGTTACAAGGACATAACCTTTTTTGCCCTTAAAGACAGCCGCCTGTTCCATTACCGTTTCTTTTCCAAGTTTTCCTTTTATTGCACCGGTAAGGATAAAACCATCTTCTGACACGCTATTATTACCTGCAATAGTATAAGCTGCCGAATACCTTTTTAGTATCTCTTCAAGGCGCCATTCTTTTTCCGGCAGATATACCACGGGATTACCGCCCGCAAACAGCACGTGTTCCAGCCCCGCTATGTGATCCCAGTGGCAGTGCGATATGATTATATTTTCAACCGCCTTTACCGCCACTTTAAGTTTCTTTATGTTTTTTCTAAAAACGGCTTTATGCCCAAAAACGTCAAACAGGACTGTATTGTTTATTAAAAACGACAGCCCCCATTCTTCCCTTGCGCGCTGCGCGGGCGTGGAACCTTCAGCTATAACCTTTATCTTCATATTATAATACGCACGCCTTTACCACTTTTTTTGCAAGTTCATCAAAAGCCTGCGCCGCAGCTTTGTTATTTTCAATATGGCTGATTTCACCGGGAACTGTTTCTTCCATAAAACCGTCATAAAAAGGAAGTTCGGCTATAATATCAAGCCCTGCTTCGTTTTTAAGAAGCGCCGCGCCGCTTGCCGGGAAC
Source organism: Candidatus Goldiibacteriota bacterium HGW-Goldbacteria-1 (assembly GCA_002839855.1). Lineage (NCBI taxonomy): Bacteria > Candidatus Goldiibacteriota > Candidatus Goldiibacteriota bacterium HGW-Goldbacteria-1. The sequence goes on along the minus strand of PGYV01000014.1, from coordinate 33,595 downwards.
ACCGTATTTTTTTTCCCGCACGATTCACATATTAAATATGACATATTAAGGACAGCCCCAAGTATTGGAACTGCCATCTGCCTGAACAAATCAGCGGCGCGGGCAGCCGTTTTTGCAGCGGTAGCCTGCGGGGTGGAAACAATAAGCCCGCCTTTTAAAGGCAGCGCCTGGCATATTGTCAAAGGCGCGTCGCCTGTGCCGGGCGGAAGGTCAATTAACATTATGTCAATATCTCCCCACTCTGTATCGGCTATAAACTGTTTAATCGCCCCCATAATCATTGGCCCGCGCCAGATAACGGCAGAGTAGTCGTCCAGCATAAATCCTATTGACATTATCTTAACCCCGTTTTTTTCAACAGGTATTAATTTATTATCTTTCATTACAGGCCTTTGATATATTCCAAAAAATGAAGGCATGGTTGGCCCGTAAACATCAGCATCAACCACCGCTGTCTTATACCCCTGTTTTGCAAGTGCAATCGCCAGATTTGCCGTAACCGTAGATTTACCCACACCGCCCTTGCCGCTTGCAACCGCCACGATGTTTTTGATTCCTTTTGCGCCGTTCTTAATATCATCAATTACGCTCATTGTCACTCCTTGTTATATTATTTTATAACTATTATTTATTAATGACCGCAGCTGTGCCCGCCGCAGGCTTTATCTGCCGTCATTTCAACAGCTTCTTTATTAATAACCGCGTTAACGCAGTCTTCTGCAAGCTTATAATCGCCGCAATAAACTTTAATTCCCGCGGCATTAAGTTTATGCATTGCGCCTGCCCCTATACCCGCGCATACAACTGCATCCACGCCTTTTCCTGCTATGGCGGCAACCGGATTGCAGGAGCCATGTTCATGATGCTCGTTAGAATTTATTATTATCTCTGTCTTTTTACTTTCTGTATCATAAGTTATAAAGAATGGAGCGCTTCCAAAATGACCGTACACTTCTGATTTTAAACCCTGATTACCCTCGGACGGAACACAGATTTTCATATAGTTCTCCTTTTTTATTCAGCGCACTTTTTGCATTTGCCGTGAAACTGTATAAGGTGGCCTTCTATCTTAAATGCGTATTTTTTTCCCAGCTTTGCCTCTGTTTCTTTAAGAAGCTTAACTTCTTCATCAATAAAATCGTCATAATCAATAATTTTATTGCATGAAGTACAGACAAGGTGATGGTGGTGCCCTTTGGAGGAATCCGCAAGTTCAAAACGCGCCCTTTTGTCGCCAAAATCAAACCTGTGAATAAGTCCCTGGGCTGAAAGCAGTTCGGTTGTCCTGTATATAGTGGTAAGCCCTATATCGGAGTTTTTCTTTTTTGCCAAGGTGAATATTTCTTCGGCACTTAAGTGTTCTTTTGATTCAGACAGCACGTCCAGTACAGCCTGCCTTGCCGTTGTCATCCTGTAACCGCACCCTTTAAACTTTCCGTGAAGCGCGCCCTGCCTTTTGCACCTGTTTTCTGCCATTGTATAATCCTTGTTGAAAATGATTTTCAATAAGGATTATACATAATAATTATCTTTGTGTCAACATGCTTGTGTATTTTTATATTAAAAGCTGACAACTTTATCGCTTTCTTTTACAATATCATACATATCCTGCATTGTGGACAACGGGCATGCATCAGAACTTTCCTGCTCGCGCGATTTCATGCAGGTACCGCAGGCAAATATTTTTCCGCCGGATGCCAGAAACTTTTCTGCCTGTTCAACCGTGTTAAATTTATCCGTGCTTATTTTCTGATACTCCACGCCTTTGCCCATAAAAAAAATCTTTACCTCTTCTTTTTTTCCAAGGCAGAAATTACCATACCTGATTGCGTTCCAGCAAGTCTCCGCGTCATTTGAAGCGATTACAATTCCAATTTTCATTGCATTCTCCTTTTCTTCTGTATAATTTTCATGCGCCGCACATAGAAAGAAAATGCATAAAATAGTCTTCCCTGATGCCCCTGCCTTCTATTAAAGTTCTTTTTCCTATTATATCCCTGATTTGGGAGGAGACAATTTTTTTACTCCAGAACATCATACAGGGATTTCCCTGAACCTCGTTTATTGTCAGTTCGTCCGAATAATACAGCGCTGAACCTGAATTAAAAATGTCTTTTGGATTTTTTATAATATAATAATCACCCAAAAACGCCCTTAAATCGGGTTCAGCGCTGTTTATAACAATAAACTCCGCCTTGGCCAGTACTTCCCTTGACGGTGCCATTTTATTTTTTATTTATTGGGCAGGTATTTATTCCCAGCAGCGCGTATAGGCCGCAGAAACCAATTGCCCCGGTTATAAGCGATATTGCCCCTAACACCCACAATACAATTGCAGCAGGACCGGTCATAAGAAAACCTGCTGCCACAAGCCCTACGCCAAGCACCACCCTTACAATCCTGTCTGTCTTTCCTTCATTTGGTTTAAACATTAAACACCTCCCGTAAATTTAATTTCCCTTATAACAAGTATACACGCTTTTACTTCCTTTCGCAGATATTACCTATTCCACAGAGCCCGGTTACCGATAAAAGCAGCACTGTCCCAAGTATCCAAAGAACATACGAACGGGGAGCGGCAGAATAAAATCCCGCGGCCACAAGCGCTCCGCCGGCGCCGCCCCTTACAAACTTTAATACAGTTTCCATTATCATTCTCCTTTTAAGCCGCTAAGTGCGGTTTTATTGCCTGAATTATGTGCTGCTTTGGCAGCGCGCCCACTATACGGTCCACTATCTTTCCGTCTTTAAAAATTGCCATCGTGGGTATGCCTGAAACACCGTACATTCCGGCAAGCTCCGGTGAATCATCCACGTTTACTTTTGCCACTGTTAATTTTCCGTTATATTCCTTTGCTATCTGGGACAGCGCGGGCGCCACCATTTTACACGGCATACACCATTCCGCCCAGAAGTCCACAAGCACCGGTTCTTTTGATTCTATTACCTGTTTCTTAAAACTGCCTGAATTTACGTTGATTTCCATAGCATCCTCCTTTAAGGATATTATTTAGAATCCAAAAAAACTTGCAACTTTCGCTTTTCTGTTAACTTTAATTGCGCCTGTGGGGCACGCATACATGCATCCTGCCAGCATATCGCAAGATTCATGGTCCGTGACTTTTGCCTTTCCTTTTTCCATCTTAAGTATCCGCGCCGGGCACATAGATACGCACGCGCCGCACCCCGTGCACAGGCTTTCGCTTATTTCCACTTTCTTTTCCATTTTCCGTTTCCTCCTATTATTCAATTATACGTATATCTGTATATTTAATTATAGCAGGCCGGACGCTTTTGTCAACATTATTTTTTAAATAAAGGAATTAAAACAGATTAAGGCTTACGGCCATTATCGCCATACCCGCGGCTGTACAGGCTTTTTATCTGTACGGCCGCGCCCTGCGCGTTAAACTTTTGGAAGTTCGCTTTCCTGTATCCCCAGCGCTTTTGCAACGCCTTTGCCGTATTCAAGGTCTGCTTTCAGGCAGTTGCCAATATGGCGAAGCTGGATAAATTTTGGCGCGCCTCCGACAGAACGGGCTGTATTTTCAAAAAGCGCTTTTTTCTGTTCACTGTTCATAAGTTTAAAAAGCGCCCTTGTCTGGCTGTAATAATCTGTGTCTTCCCTGTGGTCCCAGTGGTCCGCGGCGCCGTAAAGCTCAAGCGCGGGTTCTTTAAATTCTTTCTGCTCCTGCCAGTGGCCAAAACTGTTTGGTTCATAGCCGGGGGTGCCGCCATAATTTCCGTCAACACGCATCTGCCCGTCGCGGTGAAACATATTAAGAAACGGGCACCTGGATTTGTTGACAGGTATCTGATTATGGTTTACTCCAAGCCTGTAACGCTGAGCGTCGCCGTAAGAAAACAGCCTGCCCTGAAGCATTTTATCGGGCGAAAAACCAATACCCGGCACAATATTAGCGGGATTAAACGCGGACTGTTCAACATCGGCAAAGTAATTTTCCGGATTTTTATTAAGTTCTATAACACCGGCTTCAATAAGCGGGTAATCGCCGTGCGGCCATACTTTTGTCAAATCAAACGGGTGATATGGCGACTTTACAGCCTGTTCTTCGGTCATAACCTGGATATACATTGTCCATTTTGGAAAATCCTTTTTTTCTATCGCGTCATACAAATCACGCTGGTGAGTTTCACGGTCTTTTCCTATTGCGGCTTCGGCTTCCTGATCTGTCATATTCTTTATTCCCTGCTGTGTTTTAATAGAAAATTTCACCCATACCCTTTCATTTTTTGCGTTTATCATACTGAAGGTATGGCTGCCAAATCCGTGCATGTGCCTGTAGCTTAGCGGAATTCCACGGTCGCTCATAGTTATTGTCACCTGATGAAGGGCTTCAGGCAATGATGTCCAGAAATCCCAGTTATTAAGGGCGCTTCTTAAATTTGTCCTCGGGTCCCTCTTTATGGCGTGGTTAAGATCCGGAAATTTCAGCGGATCGCGCATGAAAAATACCGGCGTATTGTTTCCAACTAAGTCCCAGTTTCCTTCTTCCGTATAAAACTTCATCGCAAAACCGCGTATGTCGCGCTCCGCGTCTGCCGCGCCCCGTTCACCCGCAACAATTGAAAAACGCACGAACATTTCTGTTTTCTTGCCTGCTTCGGAAAATATTTTTGCCTTTGTGTACTTTGATATATCATTAGTTACCGTGAATGTGCCGAAAGCGCCGGAACCCTTCGCGTGCATACGCCGTTCCGGTATCACTTCCCTGTCAAAGTGCGCCAGCTTTTCCAGAAACCATACATCCTGAAGAAGCTGAGGCCCTCGTTTGCCTGCCGTCATTACATTCTGATTGTCAGCAACAGGCGCGCCCGCTGCAGTAGTCAGTTTTTTTTCATCCTTTTTTTCATTCCCCATTTATTTCCCCCTTTTTTACCGGCTGTCTAATAATGTAAACCGTAACTGCGGCCGCAATTATAAACAACGCGATTTTAAAGCCTAAAACCGGCACAAAAAATAAAGCTGAAACAGTCATAAAAATCCACATAAAACTTATAGAACATATTTTTGCCTTTATTGCCATGCCTTTGCCGTTAAGATAGCCGTTTATATACGGTCCAAAAGTTTTATGCCGCGTAAGCCGGTCATAAAATGTTTTTGAACCCTTAGCGTAGCAGGCGGCCGACAAAAGCAGAAAAGGAGTGGTTGGAAGGACAGGCAGAAATATACCCGCAACACCAAAAGCCAAAGAAACATGGCCGGTTGCTATAAACAGAATATTTCCGAATTTTTTAATTTTAATATCCCCTTTTTTACCTGCTAAAAGCATACCCTCAATTTTCCCAATAATCAAGCAGGTACTTTATATCTTAAAGCAGATTAAGGCTTACCGCCATTATTGCCATGCCCGCGGCAATACCCGCTATTTCGGTGTGCCCTTCCCCGTATTCACGCGCCGTGGGTAAAAGTTCATCAAAAGAAATATATATCATTATTCCCGCGACAGCCCCCAAAATAATTCCCAGAAACTGCGGTGTAAGAAACGGCGCCAGTATAAGCCAGCCGATAATCGCGCCTGCCGGCTCTGCCAGGCCTGATAACGAAGCGTATAGAAATGCCTTTTTTTTATCACCTGTGGCCGCGTAAATGGGAACAGACACAGAAATGCCTTCGGGTATATTATGAATAGCCACAGCAGCTGCAATTGTAATGCCCAGCTGTACATCGCTTGCGGCAGCCGCAAAAGTTGCAAATCCTTCCGGAAAATTGTGTACGGTAATTGCCGCCGCTGTAAAAAGCCCGGTACGCATAAGTTTATGTTTTGAATGCTTTCCGCTTATTTTAAGTTCTTTTACACTTGCGTCTGACCTTACTTCGTGCGGGTTCTGCGCTTGGGGTATTATCCTGTCTATTATTGCGGTAAGCGCCATCCCCCCAAAAAACGCGGCTAAAGATATCCACGGCCCGGATACCCGCGCAGAATGCGGAAGCATTTCCATAAAAGAAACATATACCATAACGCCCGCGGACAGCCCCAGCCCGAAAGACAAAGATTTTCCGCCCCTGCTTCCGGAAATAAAAGCAATGGCAGCGCCGATGGCGGTTGACATTCCGGCTATTACTGACATTGAAAGGGCAAAAAGTATGTTTGTTTCCATATTACATCACCAAAAGTGCGGCGCGGTAAACCACAAAAGATAAAATCCATGCTACAGACATAGAATAACCTATATAAAACAGGGTTACTTTAAGCTGCCCTATTTCCTTATGAAACACTGCTGTCGCGGCAAGGCACGGAATATATAAAAGCACAAAAATAACAAGCGAAAGTGCCGCGGCAGGGCTGTAAGAAGGGTCGCTGCGCAGCCTTTCTTTTAAAGACGATGAATCATCAGCGGAATCACCAAGCGAATATATGGTTCCCATTGTGGACACCACAATTTCTTTTGCCGCAAGTCCGGCAGTTAATGCCACCCCTATACGCCAGTCAAAACCCAGCGGCCTTATTACGGGCTCTATAAATTTTCCGAATTTTCCGGCGAATGAATATTCAAGTTCGCCCGCGGCAAGTTCATTTTTAAGTTTTAATATTTCTTCTTTCTTTTTATCTGCTGATACATTTTCAGATATTTCAACAGCTGTAATTTTTTCGCCGTACTGCGCTGCCAGTTTATGGTTTACAGGGTAATTGGAAACAAACCATATTATTAAAGAAGCCGCAAGTATTGTGGTACCGGCTTTTTTTATATACATCCACGCCTTAAGCCACATCTGCGCAAAGACCGATTCCAGCGACGGCAGCCTGTAAACAGGCAGTTCCATTACAAAAGGCTCGCTTTGCCCTTTAAACACGGTTGACTTAAACAGTTTGGCGGACGCGACAGCCACAAGTATTCCAAACAGGTATACGCCGAAAAGAATATTTCCCGCGGCATTTTCCGGAAAAAACGCCCCTATTAAAAGAATGTATACCGGAAGTTTTGCGCCGCAGCTCATAAACGGAATTACCATCATGGTGGCCAGGCGGTCGCCGCGGTTTTTTAACGTGCGGCACGCCATAAACGCGGGCACCGAGCAGCCAAACCCGGTTACCATGGGAATAAAAGATTTACCATGAAGCCCTATCTTATGAAAAGCTTTGTCCACCACAAAAGCGGCGCGCGCCATGTAACCGGTAGCCTCTAAAAAAGACAGCCCTAAAAACAAAAGCAGTATGTTGGGGACAAATGCAAGCACTCCGCCGACACCCGCCAGCACGCCGTCAACGATGACAGAGCGCAGTAAATTGTTTTTTATTCCGGCGCCGGCTGCTTCTCCTAATTTTGAAAAAACAATTTCAATCCACTTCATGGGCACTTCGCCAAGAGTAAATGTCATCTGAAAAATAAGCCACATTATTACAAAAAACACAGGCAGCCCCAGGATTCTGTTAATAAGCAGGGAATCAATAATATCTGTCGCGCTCTTTTTTTCCTCTTCTTTTTCAACAACCGTTTCTTTAAACGCGCCGCGCACAAACGCGTACCTGTCTTCCGCGATTTTTTTCTGAATTGACGTCTTAACAGCTGCTTCAAGGCCGTTCATGATAACTGGAAGCGCGGATTCAAGCCTTATCCATGCCGGGCTATGACGCGCCAGTTTGTACATATTGGCGTCATTTTCCAGAAGTTTAATTGACGCAAGCCTTGGTTTCGCTTTAGATGACATAAACGGGTCCGATTCTATTATTGTCTGAATTTTTAAAACCGCTTCTTCCACTTCCTGGCTGTAAGTAATTTTTCCGTCCGGCGGCGTAATTTTTCCTTCGTACAGCCTTACTATATGGCTTAAGAGCGATTCAATACCTGTTTTTTTAGCGGCAGACACAGGTATTACATGACTACCTAAAAGCTGCTGCAGCATTTTAAATTCAATTTTTATGCCTTTCTCTTCCACTTCATCATACATATTAAGCGCCATTATCATCTTTGGTTCCATTTCCAGAAGCTGCACGGAAAGATACAGGCTGCGTGAAAGGTTTGTGCCGTCTGCCACGTTCACAATTACATCGGCAGCTTTGGATTCTATAAAATCCCTTGCCACCGTTTCTTCAGGTGAATACGCGGTAAGCGAATACGTTCCGGGAAGGTCAACAAAACTTAATATATAATCACCATATTCCATCTCTGCTTCATACTTTTCAACCGTAACCCCGGACCAGTTGCCCACCTTAAGGTTGGTTCCGGCTATAGCGTTAAAAAGCGAGGTCTTTCCGGAATTAGGGTTTCCGGCAAAAGCCACTTTTATTATTTTTTTATCAGGCATTGCGTTTTTCCTTTCCGGAGCGCATAGGGACACCGTCCCCTTTTTCACCTGTTTTCTCCACGGTTATAAGTTCCGCTTCTTTAACGCGCAGCGCCATAATAAAGCCTCGCAGCTTTATCTCTAACGGGTCGCCCAAAGGCGCCTTTCTTACAGCTTTAAATTTAGTCCCTTTTACAAGCCCCATATCAAGAAGCCTTTGTCCCACTTCGCCTTTCGCATCCACAGATATAATTACAGCTTTATCCCCGGCTTTAAGTTCAGACATCTTCATAGCATGCTCCTTTGAGATTAAGTCTCATTTAACAGATAAAAAAACTACTTCTTACACCTGCTGCACAGCCCTTTAATTTCCAGCCTGTGTCCGGTCATCTTAAAATTATATTTTTTGGCTATAAGTTCCTGATGCTTTTCAATCACATTATCATGAAATTCCAGTATGGCGCCGCATTTGACGCAAATCATATGGTCATGATGGCCGTTTCCCTGTGAAAATTCATATATCCTGCGCCCGTCTTTCTGGATGCTTTCTTCCACTATTTCAGCTTTTACCAGAAGCGGGATGGTACGGTAAACAGAAGCCCTTGATGTTTTAACATCAATTTTTTTTACCGCATCTAACAGCTGTTCCGCGTCAAAGTGACCCTTAATAGAAGCGGCAGCTTTTACAATTATGTCCCTGCCCCGGGTTTTCTTAAGGGACTTCTTTTCCAGAAAACTGCTGAACGATTTATCTTTATCCATGTTCTGCTCCATTTTGATATTGAATCTCAATAGCATTATACAAAATATCCGCAGGTTGTCAACAGGATTTTTTTAAGTTTTGTCAGCTATAATTTCTTTTTGCATATAGAAAAACACGCCAAGCGCCAGCACCTGCACGCCGGCTATTCCCCAGCACAAAACAGGAAGTGAAATTTCATACAGGATTCCCGCAAGCCAGCTGCCGGCAAAAAGCGCGATGCCGTAATTGAAGTTAAAAATACCGTACCCGGTGCCGCGTTTTTTCATGGGTGTAATATCCGCTATGCCCGCTTTCATAATTGTTTCATGCGCTCCCATTACAACACCCCATAATATGGCGGACGCAAAAGCAAGCCATGGTTTATTTGTAAATGCCAGAAACGGAATTAAAGCCGTTAATACAGGCATTGCCGCCAAAGTGACAAGGCCGCCGCCGTGATGGTTTAATTTTTCTTTAAGATAATCATACCAGTGCCCCATAGCGTAAGCCGCGGCGCCGTCCGCTAACATGGCAGCGGCGTAAAACAAAGGTATCATAACGTCTGATATAACCCCGGCTGCCTTAAAATGAAAACCCATGATTGCATAACTTATAAAACCAAAAGCGGTAATAAAAGAAAAAATATTATATATCCAGAAAAGCTTTGTGATTGTTTCCGGGTCGCCGTCTTTTTTTGGCGGTTCCAATTTTGACGGGTCAGGCACTTTTGTATAGGCAATCCAAACAAATATCATAAGCAGTATAAAAGGAATAATAAAAATACCGTACGCGTGCCTGTAATCAATTGCGGTCTTAACCCCGCCGCCTGTTGCCGCAAAATATCCCGCGAATATAAGAGGCCCTAAAAGCGCGCCAAACTGGTCAAGCACTTCCTGAATAGCAAAACCTTTTCCGGTGCCTATTCTTTTTGCCGCGCTTGATAAAATAGTATCCTTTGCCGGCGCGCGCACCGCCTTACCCAGCCTTTCCAATACCATAAACACGGCAGCCATCTGCCACACACCGGTTAGCGCAAGCATGGGTACCGTTATTAAAAGGCCGTAGCCCAGAAAAGTAAATACCCAATACCCTTTTGTTTTATCCGCAAAATATCCGGATGCCAGCCTTAACGCGTAGCCTACAAATTCGCCTATCCCGGCTATTAAACCCACCATTGCGGCATTTGCGGAAAGTGTCTTAAGATAAGGCCCGTTTACGCTTCTGGCGCCTTCATATATAATGTCGCCCAAGAGGCTGACAAACCCAAAAAATATTACAAGCTGAAAAGCCCTTTTTAAATCATCTGTCATTTCAGCTTTTGGCATCAGGCTGTTCCTTTTTCATTAACAGAATTCCTATAAGCGGCGGTATCCAGCACAGGTTTGCCGCTATGGTCTCTATTGCCGAAAATATCTGCGTGTCCGGTTTAAACCCAAGCAGCCTTACACCCAAAAGCCCGGCAGGCACTATTGCAAGTATAAACAGACCCGCAAGCATAACCGGGTTTTTTATATACGCTTTGAAACCTTTAGATACATTACCTTCTTTTTTGGAAAAATACATAAATCCGGAAACACTTGCGCCCATCTGGTCGGACAGCGCGTAAAAATACGGTATGTAAAAAGCCTGCACACCAAGCATATCAACACCCATCAGCCTGCTTATAAAATCTATTATCCATGGAAGCGCCATTCCAAAAAATTTTCCCCATCCGTATGCCTGCGCCAATGACATTGCTTTGCCCTGAATTTTTTTCTTTATCGCGAATATTCCTTCAAAGATACTTTCCCCTTCACCGGAAAATGTCCGCACCAGCCAGTTGCCCACGGCGTTTAACGGCATGCCCAAATAATCCAGGACAGCGCCAAGCGCCAGCCCTATCCCATACCCCGAAAGGGTATAACCAATCATTTCCTTAAATTCTTCCCTTTCATCTTCACATGTGCATCCGCATTCTTCTTTTATTTCACCGCACATACTATTTCTCCCTGATTTTTTATAGTTCATTAAACAAACCTGCCGGTATAATACAAAATTACAATCCGGATTATAGCAATTATTATAGAAGCCGCAATACAAGTTTTTTATTCATTTTATATCAGTTTCAGTTTGATATGAACCCTGACGGATTTTAACATATACCGTTTTCTATATGATTGTTTATTTTGCGCCGGATTTTTTTAAAAGGTTTTCTATTGTTTTATCTTTTATCTCATTAACCGCCCTTGTAAGGACAGTACCTTTATACTTATCCGTAATGTTAAGGTCGGCGCGCGCGGCAATAAGCATTTTTATCATTTCAGTGTTCTTATTTTCAACGGCGCGCATAACGGCGGTAATTCCGTCAAGTCCGCGGGAATTAAGGTCAGCTTTAACCGAAATAAGAAATTTAACCGCGCCTGTGTGGTTATGATACGCACCCCATACTATTGGGGATATTTTATCACGGTCGCGTGAATTGACATCAATACCCTTTTTAACGCACTCTTTTAACGCGTTAACATCCCCTGCTTTTGCAGCTTCAAATATATCCATACTTGCATCCTTTATCTTTTATTAGTGCCTACCCCTGCGCGATTATCGCCTGAGCCCTGTCTGCCTGATTTGGAAGTAAATCCACAGGCACTTTTTCTTTTTCCAGTTTTTTTGATACCATCAGCCTTGCGCATCTTTCAAAATCACTTCTGCAGAATTTTTCCTTGAAAATCTCTGCCGTAGCCGGCAGGTTTCCCATTCTGTCATTAAAAAACCAGATTCTGACAATCCGCCATAACGCACCACCATATAAATTTTTCACGCCGGGATGATTATACTATATTTAAAACCCCTCTGTAAATACATCCGCCTGCCAGGAATATCCCGGCAGGTAGTCGCCGGTTTTTTTGATAAACATAAGAATATCGCTTTGTTTTATGTCGGTGGACTGTACTTTGGGATCAAGTATTAAAATCTTTATTTTGCCCTCTTTTTTATCATCATTTTTTTCAAAAAGCGCCACGGTAGGTATTGTCGCGCTGAATTTATACAGGATAAGTTCCCACGGCATTTTGTATGTGTAATATTCTTTTACAAGGCCGTCCGGACAGCACACCTTTAAACTGTGCATTCCCGTGGCAGGGCCTATGACGCTGTCGTAGTAAAGCTGAAATTCAAGTTTTTCTTCAAATGCCGCCATTTTTTCGGATTTTATGTTTTGTGTGAAAACCTCGGATTGAATTGCTTCTGTTGTTATCGGGCCGGCTGTGTCTTTCATGGTTGACATTATAACCGCAAAATCTAAAATTACAAACACCGTAAACCAGGCTGCAGCATTACGCAGAAAATTATCTTTTTTTATCTGAACAGCTGCCGCTTTTTTATTCCTGCGCGCTTTTTTTCTCATTCCCTCACCTTTATTTCTCCCCTTACCGTGCTTTCCGGCCTGTGTTTTTTAATAAGCCTGAAAAGGCCGCTTAAACTGTTTTCAACACTTTTTCTGTACTCTTCGGAATCCATCCAAACCCTGAAAATAACCGTATCCTTCTGTGCCGGATCATCTTCAAGCGTGACATAAGCTTTTACCCCGGGCCCAAAATCATAATCAGCTATTTCAGCGGGAAGCTTTAAAGTGTAACGGTAGTCTTCGCTGCCGTCTTTGTTTATTACTTTAAGGACATAGACACCCCTTTTGCTTCTGTTATCCCCGTATTCATAATATTCATAAGACCTTTTATCAGATGTTATTTTTTCCCCGGTGGCGGTTATTGCCTGTTTTTCTATGGGAAAGGAATAAACAACAGACCTGTCTTCGGCGGTGCTATTGAATCTGAATATATATACAAAACATACAATACTAAAAAAAATAATAAACGCAGTAATGAAAATTTTAAGCGGTTTTTTATCAATTTTCTTTTTCTGTTTATGGGCGGGCATTTTTTATGTTCCCCTTAAAAAAAACCGGTATTTTTTCACGGCTTTTATACAGGAATTATCTTTCTTCTATAAGCCTTCCTTCATTAAATATCTGTACTTTGGAAAGTTTTCCGTCTGTGCCGTAAAAAGACCATTCACCGTGCATCAGCCCGTTTTTATAAGAACCGGTTACGGAAACCCTGTCTTCTTCGCCTGTAAGTTCCCTGTAACTTCCGTTTTTTATCCCGTCTGTAAGTTCAAATTCCCTGGTTATCGCGGTTTCCGGGCAGCTTTCCATGAAGGTGCCATTGGCAAGGTAGGCGCCGGATTCATCCTTCTTACAGCCTCCGCAGCCGCCCTCTTTATCATTACTCACTTTTTTCCCCTTTTACGCCATCACCTTTCTTTTCCCTGAAAACCACCATGGCTTTATTAATGGCTTCTATGAAACCTTCAACGTGGTCTTCAAACACCAGAACCGTATCCTGCCTTAACCTGCCGTTATCATTGCGGGTCTGAAGTATTACAAGCGCGCTGTCGCCTGTTTCCGTTTTCTGCATTCCAAAAGAATACGTCCTTTTGGCCGCGTCAAATTTTCCCAGTTCAACAGTATCCCTGGGCGGTCCGTTATGTTTTTTCTGCTGGTTAAAAGGTTTATAAGGGGGTTTTCCCTGTGCTCCAAAATCTTTTTTTCTGTCATTAAAAAACTTTTTCTTGCCTCCGTCGCGGGAAAAACCTGCGGTGTTGCCGTCACGGGAAAAACCTGCCGTATTGCCATCGCGGGAAAATCCGGATGTGTTTCTGGAATATGAACCTGTTGACCCCGTACCTGTAGAACCGTATCTTTTAGCGCCGTCTCTTGAATTGCCCATTGCGGGCCTTTCATGCGACGTTAACCTTGTAGTGTAGCCTGAATTTCCCCCAACGTACCTGCTGTTGCCTGCATCTTTGCTTCCTGCCTGACCGGCGGGTTTCTTTCTGTAAACTGCGGACATTAAATGTCTCCTTTTGATTATCACGGGCCCCAAAATTATTGTGTCACGTGATGTTTATGAGATTTTTCCCATGTTTGATGAAGTTATTGTAGCATATTAAAAGTTTTTTTCAACATTATTTTATTTTTTTCAGTTTGATCGTTTAAATTTATTTTTTAAAAGAAATACCCGGGGTTTGCGTAAAAAATCAGTTTGCCCTTGTGCTGCCGGAAATCTGCTCTTTAATCTCTATCACGTGGTGTTCAAAAGCCATTTCCAGAATAAGTTCTTCCTGCTGCCTGCCTGTCAGCGTGTTAAATAAAACCCTGTTGTCCGGCTCCATCAGTTGAAGAAGCGACTGTTTGGCAGATTCAATGGTTTCTTTTCTGCACGGAGAGTTAAGAAGCTGTTTTTTAGACATTTCCTTTGCCATCAAAATCCCCCTTATTGATTACATAGAATTATATCAGGGGTTTTATCAATTAGCAAGTTTTTGCAGGTAATGGTTTACTGTATTAACACTATAATTCCGGCGTTTATATAAATACCGGAATAATCCAGCTCCTGACTGTCTTTTGTGCCGTTAACAGGCGTACCATCTTCTTTTATAATATCACTTTTCATAATGCCCGATACACTGCCTGACATCATCCTGTATCCGGCTCTTACACCAAATCCAAGATTCTTTTCCACATAATACTCGCACCCGGCTTCCGCATGGGCGCCGAACATAATACCTGTGTAATTAACATCTGCATAATCCAGCTGAGAACCGTCGGAATTAAACCACTTTGTTTTCGCGTAATTATCAACAGAAACCGACATCCCGGCGTCTGCCGCCGCGTAAAATATAAATTCGTGTTCGTAAAGCCGGTCTTTAAAATATTTTCTTAATCCAACACCGGAATAAACGCAGTCATACTTAACCATATTTTTTAGAAGAGCCGCGCCGCCCGGGTAATTAACTTCATTGTAGTCTTCTTTCATAAATATAAACTGTGATCTGATATATGGCGCCCAACCGCCGTCAAAAAAAACACCCGCGTCTATCCCAAGATTAAGATCTGAATTAATCCCTTTTAGTTTTGTTTCGTATCCCCAACTTTCATAATAAATCTGAACCGTGTCCATCCCGTCATTGTAAAGCGACATACGCGCAGCGGACCAGCCGCCGTATAAATCAATAAAAACAGCGGCACCTGCCGGAACAGCGGCCGCAAACATAAGAATAACCAAAACAATTTTTTTCATTAACCTGCCGCCCTAAAAAAGTTTAATTACTAATGGGTTTATTATACATTCACCATAAATTATTTGCTATACTCTTTTCATGGACATAAAAATTATTGATACACAGGACGGTTTAAAGGAAGTTGTGCAGAAGCTGAAAAGCGAAACCATAATTGGCGTTGATACCGAAACGCGGCTTTTTGGAAATCCGCCGGCTTTATGCCTTATTCAGATTGCCGCGCAGGAAAGCTGCCGGCTTATAGACCCGCTTGCCATTGATGATATTTCGCCTTTGAAGGACATATTTGAAGACCGTAAAATAGTAAAAGCCATTCACTTTGCCAACTTTGAACGATCTGTATTAAGGCCTTTTGGCATTGAACTGCATAACGTCTATGACACCTGCACGCATTCAAGAAAAATTCGCGGCAGGCAGGTAACAGGCGGCCACAATTTAAAAGACGTAAGTTTTCGGGAGCTTGGCATAGTAATGGACAAATCATACCAGCGCGCAGACTGGACAACAAGGCCGCTTACCGAAGGAATGATACAATACGCCGCCCTTGACGCAATTGTGCTGGTGAAATTGTATAAGATATTTAAAAAAATTATCCCATAACCGTTTATCCCATATTCCATAAATTAAAGAATTCAGGGACGGAGTATGGAAGTTCGGATGTTTAGAAAAACAAACATTTTAGAAATCTAAATCAACTGCCGCACCCTGAAGGGTGCGCCTACCAGATCCAGATCTAATCTTTGTTCTTCCAGCCTGCCGAGCCTCCAAACCTCTAAGCATCCAAGCCTCTATTATTCCCCTTGATAATAAAATTACTATATTATAATATATAAGTGTTAAAGTTTATGCGCACAACAACACCTTTGAAGGGAGGACAAACATGCCTGAAATTACCTGGGATGTCAAAAAAACACTTGGAATTATAGGAGAAGGCAGCGGCGGCTGGAAAAAAGAAGTTAACATCGTTTCCTGGAATGAACGCGCGCCAAAAATTGATATAAGGCCATGGGACGGCGAGCATAAAAAAATGGGAAAAGGCATCACATTAAGCAAAGATGAGGTTCTAAAACTTAAAGAAATACTTAACAGCCTTGATATGGATACTATTGAAATAGGCTGACACGGTTTAAAGGGGAAATAAATAATGCCGGTTATAATAAAAACCGAAGGTACTATATGCGACGACAGTTCGGATGCCATAGTTTCAGACGTATGCTGTTCCGGCGCGCCCAACGGCCCGCTGCATAAACTGTTTGCAAAACGTTTTCCGATAAACGAAGAAAAGTACAAAAAAGCCTGCGCCGAAGGAAAAATTAAACCCGGTAAAATATTTTCCACAACCGAAGGAGATATGTTCGGGGCATGGCACATATTGAATTTTCCCACGCGCGTAAAACCCGGCGAACCGTCATCAGAAGAACTTATACTTACGGGGCTTGATGACCTTATAAAACAGATAAAACTTTATAAAATAAAAACCCTTGCCATGCCCGCCCTTGGCTGCGGCGCAGGTAAAATGAAATTTGAACAGATACAGCCGCTTATAGAATCCAAACTTGGCTCAATTGAAGGGCTTACGGTTTTTCTTTACAAATAGTTTTTCCAAGCATCCAACCTTCCAAGCCTCTAAGCATCTACTTTATCTGCATCATGTTCAGTCCGGTAGCAGTGTCAATATCCTTAAAAACTTTAACCCCTGTTATTTCTGTCACCATTGCCTCTATCACATTAAAAATTTTCGCGTCAGCGCGCACACACCCCATTTTTGACTTTTCGCCTTTCCCAAAGTTGCCGTGAATATGCACCTGAGGCTCACCTTTTTTGTTTAAAAAAACCGAACCGGTGCCGAATACTTCCCAGCCGTCATTTATAGATATCATATTTGCCACCGGCGGTATCACGGCCTTCTTAGGCCCTGCCGCCATTTTTGCTTTCACCACCGCTCCAAGAAATACAAAAAACGCGCATTTTATCTTTTCTTTTTTTATAAAACTTTTAACTTCTTCAATAAAGTCATCATTATTTTCAAATTTAACCAGATACGTCCTTCCCTGTTTTGCCTGCGCGTATTTCATAAAACCTCCATATTATAATATTATCTTAGCACCTGATTTAGAAACTTTTCCGCCATATGCAGATGCTGCGGATTTTTTCCGTCAAACTTTTTTATATCCATCAGGGCTTTTAACACCGGGTGTTTTATCCTGACACGTTTATTGCCTATCACCGAAAGCAGAATCTGCGAAGACATAATATCGGCAGGATTACCTATTCTGTCTATCGCAGGCATATTTGCATTATTTTCTCCGACTATTTTATTATAGCAGTCAACTGCGGCTTCTATATCTGCCGCATTTTTTGCTTCTATCGCTTTTAGTAATGTTTCAGAGAGGGACTCTGTTTTTTCTTTTTCCGCACAATTGGGTAAAACATAAACTTTAAGATATTTAAAAGCATCCGACGGGCCATTGAATGATAAAAGGCTTATAACCGGCCTCATTGCGGATATTGGTTCGCCCTGAGGATAATAATGCATAAGCAAATAAAATCTGCCTTCAACAAGGGTTATTTCACCTGATACAGAAGGGTTAAAAGAATCTTTATCAGAAACTTCATCTTTCATTATTCCCAGACTCCTCCACTCTCCCCGTTATCCTTCCTTTCCGGTTCTTCGGAATTATATTCATATAAATCCGTATTATCAGTATTAATATTAACCGGTTCTGTTTCAAAGAACAGCCCTGCTGATATAAAAAAAGCGTCCGTTTTACCGCCGTCATACCTGCCGTTAAAAGAAGCTGAAATTAACAGTTCCGCGGCGCCAATTCCGGCGTGCCTGTATATTTCACTGCCCGCAAAAACCGAGATAATGTATTTTTCCATCCCTGATATTTGCCGTAACCCTTCAATATTTTCATTTTCATAAACAGTTGAAAAAGAAAACCCTGCCGATTGTTTTAAATCAAATAATTCTGACGGGTAAAATCCAAACCCGGCCCCGGCTTGCGCCCCAAAATACCCGGCTTTTGCCGCAGTAAATAAAGGTGCGTCATAAATTGCCCCATACATACCGCCGGCTTTATCGCCATTTTTTACGGCAGTGCCTGACGCGAACTTTAAAGAGAGAAACGGCGCCATAAAAAAACCGTCATTAATAAATTTTGTTTTTATATCCGCTGAATGAATTACTGCGTAGGCTGAATCAAACAGGGGAAATGCAGCAGAATACCCGCCGCCAAATGAGAACTTTTCATCAGAATATGAAACAGCATAAGCATTTGAAAAGAAAAGAAAGAGAATAAGAACTGCCGCTTTAATTTTCATAGTGGAATTTAACCTGCGTTTGGCATAAATTTTTTATTTGTTTTTCTTCCTGATGTTTTTTTTAATTTTTTTCTTTGCTTCCGCCTGCTTTACCTTGCTGACAGCCTTTAAAATTACAAATCTCATCCCCGGATATGAAGAAATACGCTCCAGTGATATTTCTTTTATTCTGCCGTCATTAAGCCCGCTTTCAATGGCTGCGGCAAGAGCTTCCCTTTCCACCGTTTCTTTGCCTGTTACTTTTAAGCCTTTTTTAAGAAGGTCTTCCGCAATTACAATATCCCCGTTGGAAACGGCAAATACCAGCGACCCGAACAGTTTATCCTTGAATGCGGACTGGCATACAAGAAACCCGGACATCATGTCATTTGTATCATCCGCCCCTTCAAGCATAAGGGTTTCCATCATTAAATTATCCGCGTAGGCGGCTGCCCAGTCAAGGGCAGAGTAGCCGTTACTGTCCTTGATATTAACATCCGCACCGGATTCAATTAAATTACCGGCCCTTTCTGAATCTCCCTGTTTTACCGCTATCAAAAGCTGTTCGTTCAATGCTTTTCCCATTTATGCTCCCGCTGCCAGATGCTTATTTTCCCTTACCCTTCCTGTTTTCAGTTCCCTTGTTAAAAACATGCTTTCATCTTCGCCTTCCGTTTTTATCCTGGGATTAATACGTCCGTTAAGTTTTATTATGACGCCGTCTCTTGAATTTTCCACCGCCGCTTTAAGGTCATTTAAAAGCTTTTCGGCTTTTTTTTCAGATAAATAAATGTTAGGGGTATCCGGAAGCACAAGAAATTCGGTGGGTTGAAGAATAAAAAGGTCAAGTTCTACTTCCACTTCTGAACGGTCTACTTTTTTTTCCTGATTTTTTTCCATTTTCCATCCTCATTCTTTTCTTATATTTTACATCTGCCGGCTGTGTATTTCAACACCTATAAATACAAAATTCAATTACTGAAAAGTGTTAAATATCAGTGAGCGCTTTGAATGCCTCCCATATCTTTTTTAGTATTCCTTTTATTTTCAAGCGCTTCCCTCATTTCATCATCCCTGGCATGGTCATATGCCGTCAGTCCGCCCTCATCTTTATTTTTTGTGTCTGCGCCGGCTTCAAGCAGTTCTTTTACAGTTTCAATATAGCCTTCTTTTGCCGCTTCAATAGGCAGATTATGTTCAGTATGGTTATGCCCGTTCTTTTTCCATTGATCCACGTACACTTTCAACACGTCAACATTTACCTCTCCCACCGCTTCCATAAGCGCTGTATATCCATACCTGTCTTTCATTTCCACGTCCGCACCAAGATTTATAAGCTCCCTTACCGCTTCCGGATGCCCTTTTAGCGCGGCAATCATAAGCGGGGTTTTTCCCCAGAAACCCTGCACGTTGACATCGGCACCCACTGAAGCAAGCCTTCTTATAATAAGGCTGTTGCCGGATAAGGCCGCATATATCATAGCACAGTCTTCATATTTATTTTTAATGGAAGGATTTGCGCCGGCATGTAATAATTCCATGACAATATCCGCATAGCCGTTACTGCAGGCATAAATAAGCGCTGTTTCAGAAACTTTATTTAAAGCATTTACTTTTGCCCCTCTTGCAATCAGTTTCCTTACCACCCTGGTATTTCCCCGTTCCGCAGCCAGAATAAGCGGTGTATTGCCAAACTTATTTACAGAGTCAACATTTTCCATTGCGTCTATTATCTCTCCAGCCGCTTCATAGTTCCAGTTAAGTATTGAAAATACAAGAGGCGTATTTCCTGAAGTATCTGTGTCTTTCAGCGCCTCTTTTTTGTTTCTTGCAATAAAAATAATTTTAGCGGTATCTTCCGTTATAGCAGCCATTATCATCTCTGAAAACCCGTTAATTTTGCAGTTGGCCCCGTTTTTAGCAAGAATATCGGCAATCCTGCTGCGCCCTGTATAAGCCGCAATTTTCAGGAGATTATTTCCATTTTCATCTTCGGTATCCGGGCTTACCCCTTCTTCCAGAAGTTTTTCCACCATTGAAATATTTCCGTTCTTTACGGCTATTAAAATCTGGATATTTTTCTCATTCATTTTCTTACCTCCTTTTTCACGCCTGGCCATCTGTTTCCGCCAGTTCCACTTCTTCAAGTATATTTTTTATTTTATCGCTGCCGGCACAGCACAGCGGAGTTTTGCCGCTATAATCCCTTGCATCCAAAGAAGCCCCTGCTTCAATCAATAACGAAACCACTTTTGCGTATCCGGACTCTGCGGCAACCATCAAAGCTGTTTTTCCACCGTCCAGTTTTACATCAGGATCAGCACCGGCTTTTAAAAGTTTGGATACCGCTGTATGATCTCCCTGAGCCGCAGCCAGCCCCAGAGGAGTCGCACCAAGCTGGTCTTTCACGTTTATTTCCGCACCTGATGCTATAAGCGCCTCTGTTATCCCGGTAAAACCTTTCATTACAGAGATATGAATCGCGGCTTTTCTCCAAAAACCCCTGCTGTTTATATCCGCCCCTGCTTTTATAAGCTTCTTAACTGATTTAAGCCTTCCATTGGTGACAGAAGTAATAAGCGGCGTATTGCCGTATTTATTCACAGTATTTATTTCCGCCCCCGCGTTTATTAAAAGCTCTGTTATTCTTGAATGGCCGTTCATCGCTGCAAGCGAAAGCGCTGTCTCTGCGCTTTTATCAGACGCGTTCACATCCGGCATGGGTTTTGTTTTTAGAAGCAGCCTGACGGTTTCAAACGCGCCCCTTTCAGCTGCTATCATTAAAGGAGTATTGCCGCTTCTGTTTTTGACATCAGGATTTGCGTTTTTTTTCAGGAGAAGCGAAGCGGAATAAAAGTCATTATATATGGCGGCAAAAGCAAGTTCAGAATTACCCAAAAAATCCTGTTTAAAAATTTCTTTTCTGTTATTACTTATTATGTTGCGTATTTTACGTTTGTTTCCAAGCGCTATTGCGGTTGCCAGTTTTCCAAAACGTTTCTTTTCTGTGTATGTGGCGTGTTTTAACATAAGGGCGGCTAACGGCCTGCTTCCGGAATATACCGCAAAATAAACAGCAGAACGGCCTTTTCTGTCCCTGAAATTTACACTTGCACCCTGTTTAATAAGTAACCTGGCCGATTCAAGATCTTTTTTCATTATAGCTTCAAAAAGGCTGTTTTCAAGATATCCCATTCAAAAATCCTCCGGTACTGCTTTCAAAAGACTTCCCGG
Source organism: Candidatus Goldiibacteriota bacterium HGW-Goldbacteria-1 (assembly GCA_002839855.1). Lineage (NCBI taxonomy): Bacteria > Candidatus Goldiibacteriota > Candidatus Goldiibacteriota bacterium HGW-Goldbacteria-1. The sequence continues at coordinate 11,954 of PGYV01000014.1, read as the reverse complement.
CAGAGTGTTATCCAATTGTAACGCAGTTTTTTTCCAAATGTTTGCTGTAATACATAAGCCCGTCCGCCCTGTTTATTAAATCACCTATGGATTCATTTCTTTTCGCAAGTGTCGCGCCTATGGATATGGTAAGTTTTATTTTTTTATCCATGTACACAACTTCCGCTTCCTGTACAAGCGACCTTAATTTTTCTGCAATTATAAAAAGCGCTTTTTTATCCACATCAGAAATAACCGCTATAAATTCTTCCCCGCCCCACCTGCCGATAAAATCATGCTCGCGTATATTATTAATAAACGTCCTTGCCACCATTCTTAAAGCGCGGTCGCCCGCTTCGTGCCCGTGCACATCATTAATTTTTTTAAAATCATCCACATCCACAAACAGCAGCCCAAAATCTTTTTCCCAGGCGTATTTAGAAAGTTTCTGAAGCTTTACATTCACCTTTATTTCCGTATATCTTCTGTTGCCCACCCCGGTAAGTGAATCTATAAAAACAAGCTGTTTTAGTTTTTCAAATTTCTGGAAAGCTTCCACTTTGGCAAGGTTATCAGTGAAAATTTCAATTGCGCCGTTTATTACCCCTTTTTCATCCGCAATCGGGCTTATATTGGAATCAACAGGTATTCTGAAACCCTCCGCGTGCTTTACGTAAACTTCTTCCTGCACAAGGCGGTTATCCTGAATGGCCTTTAAAATAGGACAATCCTGATCATTGCAGAGATTTCTGCCTTTCATATCAAGGTGAGCAACAGTATTATCCCAGCAGTGTTTACCAATGACATCTTTGGACAAATATCCGGTTATTTTTTCAGCTGCGTTATTCCAGTATGTGATAACCCTGTTTTTATCAACAAAATAAACGCCTGTGTTAAGGCTGTCAAAAACAGCTTTATAATTAATAGAAAAATTAGTTTCAGTCATAACTTAAGCCCCCTTAAGCAATAACAATTATATAGACAAAAATGCTTAAAGTCAAGAAAGGGGGATTCAAAGTTATTTTGAATTGTTATATTCATTTTTTCTGCTAAAAAACTTTACAAAATGATGGGTTTTCTCACCGTAAAACATATACCTGTACATAATTGACACGCAAACAGGGCTATTTGAATTCTTCCATAACTTTTTTTACTTCACTGAAATGTTCTTTGTTTTCAAACCCTGACAGAAGGCTATAGAATAAAGGCACAACAAAAAGCGTAAACAGCGTGGACACAATGACTCCGCCTATGATTACAACAGACATCGGTATTCTTGATTCCGCGCCCGGCCCCAGAGCCATTGCCGGCGGTATTGCCGCGGCTATGGTGGCCACAGAGGTCATGATAATGGGGCGCAGCCTTAACGGGCAGGCGTGCAATATGGCTTCGCGGGTATCCATACCCTGTTCGCGCGCGTGAATTGTAAAATCCACAAGCAGAATGGAATTCTTTTTTACTATACCCATAAGAAGTATTATTCCGATTGCGCTGTATATGTTAATGGTATTTCCGGTAATAAACAGGGCAAGCAGCGCGCCGGTTACGCTGAAAGGAAGCGCCATTAAAACCGTGACCGGATGCACAAGGCTGTTAAACTGCGACGCTAAGACCATATATGAAATTAATATTCCCAGAAAGAGCGCAATGGCAAGGCTTATAAAAGTGTCGCTGAAACCTTTTGTGCTGCCGGACGCTTTAAGAGCATATCCTTCAGGAATTATTTCTTTTGCTTTTTCCTGAGTAAATTCTATGGCTTCTCCCTGTGAACTGCCGGTGGCCACATTGGCGTAAACCCTTACCGCGCGTTCGCGGTCCTGCCTTGTTATGGACACAAGGGTTTTTTCTTCCTTAAATTCCGCGACTTCGGAAAGTTTTACCATTTCCCCCCTGCTGTTGCGTATCATAAGGTTTTTTATTTTATCGGCATTTTTTCTGTCTTCGGTTCTGTACTGAACAATTATATCGTACCTTTTTCCGCCCCTTGTAAACTGGCCGGCGCTTACTCCGCCGTAAACCGCTCCCACGGCAGTACCTATTGAACTTATGCTTACTCCCCTGTCAAAAGCTTTCTTTCTGTCAGGAACAATCCTTAATTCAGACATGCCTGTCCTGTAATCCGTGTCCGCGTCCGTCATAAGGCCGCTTTTATCCATTTCTTCAGCCAGAGCCGACGCGTAAACCGAAAGTTTATCCCATTCAGGCCCTGTTATTACAAATTCAACTGGATATCCCCTTCTTCCCGCGCCTACGCTTACAACTGAAGGGTCCTGTATATTGGCGTTTCTTATTCCTTTTACCTTTTTAAACTCTTTCCTTAATACATTTGCAAGCTGCTGCTGGCTTAAACGCTTTTTTGTAACCGGGTCAACAGGCCTTTCTTTTTTGTCAAACAAAGATACAAACATAAAAGCCGAACCCGCGCCGATATTGGCGAAATACGCGGACACTTCCGGCCTTGAAGTTACAATTGCTTCAATTTCAAGCATGGCTTTATCCGTTGCCTGCAGCGCGGAACCCGGTGCAAGCTGCGCTCGTATTATCATAATCCCCATATCCTGAGCGGGAGAAAATTCCTTTTTAACCGCCAGCCCCAGAAAAATAGAAACAGCAAAAATAAAAAAAGCTCCAAAAACAACTTTTTTTCTATGATTCAGCGCAGCTTCAAGAGTTTTGGTATACCAGCCCTTAAAAACATTAAACGGTTTGTCAATAATGCTGCCTTTGTTCTTTTTCATAAGCTGCGAACTTAGCATTGGAGTCAGTGTAAGCGCTCCTAAAAGCGATATTGCAACAGCGGCAGAAATAGTCACGCCAAACTGAAAAAAGTACCTGCCAATTACGCCTTCCATAAATATAACCGGGATAAAAATCGCAAGTATGGCAACCGTTGCCGCGACCGCAGCAAAAGTAATTTCACGCGCCCCGCGTATGGAAGCCCTTATTTTATTTTCGCCGTTTTCAAAATGACGCGTGACATTTTCAGCAACCATAATGGCGTCATCCACAACAATACCTATTACAAGCGAAACCGCAAGAAATGTAAAAGTATTAAGGGTAAAACCCATGATTCTCATCAGGAAAAATGCCCCAAGTATTGACATTGGAATGGTTAAAAACACGCTGAAAGCGGAACGAAGCGAACCCAAAAACAGCCAGCACACAAGCGAAGTAAGTATTACGGATAACAGTATTACAAATATCATTTCATCGGCGGCTTCCCTGATAAATCTTGTCCCGTCAGAACGTATTTCTATTTCAAGGCCTTCCGGCAGTGTTTTTTTAATTTCCGCGACTTTCTTTTTTACCCTTTCCGCCACCTGCACAGAATTTTCTCCGCGCTGCTTTCTTACTCCAAGCCCAACGGATTCTTTCCCGTCAGTCCTTGCAAGCCTTGTCATATCTTCCAACCCGTCTTCCACCACAGCCACGTCTTTAATTCTAAGGGTTTTCCATATGGGCGAGCCTCTTCTTGCCGGTATTATTATGGAAGCAATTTCGTCAACGGTCCCCGCTTCTCCCATGACCCTGATATTGGTCTCCCTTGCCCCATTATCAAGGTTCCCGGCCGGTGACTCCCTGTGCCCCTGTTCAACCGCGCTTATTATGTCTTCTGCCGTTATTTCATTGGCAGCCATCTTTTTTGTATCAAGCCACACCCTTACCTTTGGGTCAAGGTATCCGCCAAGAGATACTTCTGAAACGCCTTTTATCGTGGAAAAAGAGTCTTTAACGTGGTCCCTTGTGTATTCCATAATAAATTTTTTATCGCGTTCTCCCGAAACCGAAAGCCACATAATAGGCATATCTTCCGGATTGCTTTTTGTTATTACCGGAATGTCCGCGTCATCCGGAAGCCTTCTTACCACCCTGTTTACCGCGCTCTGCAGGTCCTGCAGCGCCGCGTCAATATTGCGGTCAAGGCTGAATAATACAGTTACGTTTGACCTTCCGCGCGACGAAGAAGATGTAATTTCTTCCACGCCTTCCACGCCAAGAGAAGCTTCTTCTATAATATCGGTTATTTCTTTTTCCATAACCTCAGGCGCCGCGCCTTCCCATCCTGTGGAAATGTTAAGCGTGGGCGCGTCCACGTCCGGCATCTGGCTTACGCCAAGCCCGCTGTACGCGATAAGCCCAAACAGCGCCACAGCTGCCATAATCATCCATGCTAAAACCGGATTTTTTATTGAAAGGTCTGATAATGTCATTCTTTTTCCACCGCGCCTTTTGTGTATAAATCCAGAAGCATTGAATATTTTAGCAGCATTGCGCTTTCCCTGTCATAGGCGCGCTTTGAATCCGTTACATCCATCATTGCCTGCAGCACTTCAAGGTTTGAAACATTTCCCAGATAATAATCTTTTTCCTGCTCTTTAGCGCTTTTTTCAGCAGCTTCATAAGCAAGTTTTAATACCTCTTTGCGTTTTAAAGAAGCCTGATAGTCATTAAATATCCCGCTGATTTTCAACTTCATGAACCTTTTAGCGTCTTCATAATCCTGTTCCGCCGCTTTTGCAGCTGATACCGCCGCCGCAGTCTGCGCTATTCTGGCGCCGCCTTCAAAAATACTCCATTCCGCGAAAAGCGAAACCGAAGGGCCCGTGTACCTGTAATTATCTTCACCCAGTTTATGCGAAGCGGATAAGCTTACCACAGGCAGAAAACTTCCCGCCTGCGCCCACGCGGACCGCTGCGCGTAATTGAATTTTTCTTTCTGCGATTGAATTAGGGGGTTATTTTCAGCGGCGCTGTCTGCGTCAAAATTAGAAATTTGGATATTAATGCACTGCGGAAGGATAAATTCTTCAGCTTCCGCGCCGGCCATAAGGCTTATTTCATCTTTTATTTTGTGCAGGCTATTTTCATACTGTATCAGCTGGGCGTTTAAGGAATAATACCGCACTTCCGATGATGCAACCTCGCTTTTTCTTGCTTTCCCTATCGTTTCCCTTCTTTTTAATTCCTTTAAACGCTTTTCCATAAGGTTATATGATGCCGAATAATTTTCTGTTTCCATCGCCAAAGACGCGCCTTCAAAGTAAACCGATATTGCCTCTTCTTCCGCAAGCATCCTTGAATATTGCGCGCTTTTTTCAAAAGAAGCTTCCATGCTTGTTCCCGCAAGGTAATAGTTGATTCTTGACAACCCCGAAAACAGGACCATTCTGGCGTTAAGGTAAGTATCCCAGCCGTTGTCTTCAATATTATCACGGCCCGCAAGATAATAACGGTTGTGCCTTAAAGACACCGCGGGAAGCATATTTCCTATCGCGGCCCATGACAGCATCTTCTGCCTGTTAAAATTTTCATCGGCTTTTTTCACGGCGGGGCTGTTGGAAACTATCTTTTCAATTATGGGAAGGCATTGGGATATGTTTTCCGCGCGCAAATAAGAAAAAAAAGAAATTAAAAGCAACATTACAACCGCTGTTTTTTTCATAAAATACCATCCGCTTTTTGGAGATTAACGTTAAAACCTGAAATTTGACGCATGTGAGATTATAAAGGTTGCCTTTATTTTAGTCAATCAAGGCTTTTGATTTCTTTGCCGCGGCCTTTCTTTGCTTTCTGTTTTTGGCTTTTCTGATTTTATCCGCCCTGTCCGTCCTTGTGCTGCGGCCGGTCTGCAGTTCTTCAATTTTATCAACAAGCAGCCTTTTGGCCAGAAAACGGTTAATCTCCCTGTGGCGGGTTTCTTTACATTTAACTTCAATCCCGGTAGGCAGGTGTTTAAGATAAACCGCGTTGGAACTTTTATTTGCCTTCTGTCCGCCCTTATTGCCGGATGTCATAAATTTTTCAATAATATCGCTGTCTTTAATTCCAAGAGCGGTTATTTTATCGGACAGAATTTTTAACTTGGCATCCGTAATCATAATCGTGCTTTATTCCGCCCTTTTCATCATTTTTCTGGCGTCCCGCGCCTTTATATATATTTCTTTGTCACTCCACGCTGAAAAGCCCCAGGTTTCAAGGGCGTTTTCATAATCACCGTCATTATAAAACAGAAGCCCAAGTTCTTTTTTTATCTTTTCCTTAAACGGGTACCTTTCAAGGGCATCCTGCAGAAAATCAATTGCTTTGTCGCTGCCCTGCGCAGCGTATATCCTTGAAAGAGTTATTACCGCGTCTTCAGACGGCCTGGTTTCAATCATTTCCTCAAGTTCCGCTATTGCAGGCTCGGCTTTCTTTTTGTCATAAATATCTTTCGGGCTGTGCGGAAAAACATATTTTAAATACTTCTGCGTCTTAAAAGGATTCACAAGAAGCATCACTTCATCATCAAAAAAAGCCGCCTTGTATCCCCTTAAATACAGCGCTGACGCCAGTTCTTTGGACTCTTTTTTTATTAAAAAGGAATTAAGGCTGTACCCTTCTATATAAGAATCAATTGTATCAATACCTGATAATATTTCTTTTGCCTCTGCCTGTATTTTTTCATCATAACTGATAAAAGGCCTGACAGCCGGATACAGGCTGTAAGCAATAAAATTGCCCCATGCAGGATCATTAAAAATATTGGCAGGTACGCCTTCTGCAGAAATATATTTCACCGCAGCGCGGGGGTAATACGCTTCTTTTGCCGCGTTTGTGGAATATGACATCAGCACAAACAGGGCAAAAAACAGCATAAGCCCGTACACAGGAAGTTTTACCCGCGTAAGGCTGCTTTCCGTCCACTGTTTTGGCATTACTATTTCCCACCTGAACGCCAGATACAGGTAATACGCCCCTATGGGTATTAATACCACAAGCAGGTATGGTATAAATTCTGCGTTTATCATCGCCAGTCCAAGAAACAAAATTATAAGCACAACGTCTTTCATAAATTCGGAATTTCTTCCTGCATCAGAATTTTCCCTTGTATCAAAAATTACAAGCGCCGCAGCCATCACAATAAACAAATAAAACAAAATATAGTATAAAATATTTGCTCCCGAATAGCCAAACCCCCTGTGAAACCCGCCGGAAAAAAGCCTTTTTACAAATTCAATGTGGCTATTTATGTCCATTGGCGACAGCAATATAGCCGCGGAAACGGTGCACAGTGAAAATATATATATGTAGATGTTATAAAGGTATTTCTTTTCCGCGTTTTCTTTCATCTGAAGAACGAAATAACCACCGTAGATTAACATAATTACAGGAGCCAGCAAAGCGGTGGTGGAGGTATTTGCCCATAAAACCGCGGCTGCCGGAAGCGACACATAAAACCATAATTTTTTCGGTATAGGCCTTAATTCCATGACATAAATAAAATATGATGTAAATAATATTCCGGCAACAGCACCTGCTGAATTAAGCTGCGGCATAAGGAGAAAAGCGCCAAAAAGGCACAGCGGCATTACAATGCTTATATATTTTCTCTGCTGCCTTCTGAAAACCGTTGCAAAAAGTACAAGAAATATCAGGGCATACACAAGAAAGACAGGTACAAACATAAACTTTATCCCTGTCACATATGATAATGAATAAAACAACACGTCAGACATCCAGGTTTCCGGCTTTACCATCTGCTGGCCGGTATATGAAAAATCATAGCTGTCAGGAAGCTCCATTGACCTTACAATCTGCCTTCCTTTTGATGCCTTATCAAAGTAATCATTTAGATTATCAGGCGCTGCCGCACAAAAAAATACAATAAGCGCAAAAAAGAATAAAAGCGCGTATTTTAACAATTCTACAAGTTTTTTCTGTCCCTGTTCCGGCATATTGCCTCCATAAACGGATAAATTTAGCGGTTTAACAAACCGCAGGGTTTTTAAACCGCTTTATTATTTAATTTTCATTTTAACAAAGTTTATTTTTATAACCCCGTTGGTGTCATTTATTAAAGCATGCGACTCGCCCTCTTCCACAAGAAAAGCGTCGCCTTCAGATACCCTGTATTCTTTTCCGCACGCTTTAAAAAGCGGAGTGCCTTTTATAAAATAAAAAAATTCTTTTTCATCATCATGCATATGCTCCGCTATCTCTTTGCCGGGAATTAATTCAGCGCTTCCGGCAGAAAAATCAGGTTCATTAAAAAGATACCGCGAACCCCATGTGCCAAACTTCGCGGGCACTTCATTTTCATTTATTTTTTTCATTCTGTACACCCCTTCCGTAAATCATATAATATTTTGTGACTGCCATAAGGCCGTACCCTTTTGGATCGGTTTCTTTTTCCGCGTTAATACGTTCCACACATTTTATATCAGCATCACCGTCATAAAAGTTTCTGCCTGCCGGCTTAATACCTGACAAAAAAAGTATTTCCCGGCATCCTTCAGTTACGGCAAGCGATTTTGCTCCGCTTGTCTTTATTATTTCAGCCGCATTTAAAGAGTCATACTGTTTTTCTTCTGTTACTCCTGCCGAACCTATATATTTTTTCATACCGGAAGTGTAAAAATGCGCAGGTATAATTATAAGCGCCAGTATGAATATATAAATGCCGTTTTTTACCGTATCTTTATCCAACTTCAAGCATTGAAGTAACAGCGCTGACGATAAAGCTAAAAATGGAACCGCTGTAAGAAACGGCCCCTTTTCCCCGGCTATTGATGCAATCAGGCCGCAGATTATAGCGCAGATTCCTGATACTAAAACAGGAAAACTTTCTGTTTTCCCTTTTTTAAACAAGAAAATAATAATACTTATCACAAATGCGGCCGTTCCAAATAGATATACCAAAAGCACATCTGCTATTCCAGCAGTACCGTAAAAAGAAAATTGCCCTGCAATTGCCCGTCCAAAACCCGCCAGCATTCCCTCTTTTATCATATAAATACATGCCGCAATAATAACAGCAAAAAAACCCGCCGTCAGAAACAGCAAATGTTTTAGTGCATTACTTTTTTCTCTTTTAAGAACAAAATATAAAGGCACAAAAATAAAAAACACCGCCTGTGCCATTGTTAAAAATGCCGCGCCAATAAAAATACCTGAAAGCGCGTAGTCGGCATTTTCAAAACCTTCTTCCAGTTCCGCCACAAAAAGGAAAGAAAGAAGCAAAAAAATCTGCGAAAAATATGAAGGATAAGCGTTAAGCCCGCCGCCGGCGTGGGTGTTCTGATATAAACCATACATAAAAACCGCAAATAAGGATAAGACATTCCCAAAATATGTCCTTGCCGCCATAAACACAAGAGCTGCTGTCAGTAAAAAATAAATAACTCCAAGTTTTCTTACGGCTTCCGGGTTTTCACCCGCAAAGGAAAAAGCCGCCCTGTAAACATAAGCAGTCAACGGCATCAGTTTTGTATCATTCTGCGCGTACATTGTTTCCGTGCCCGTGTTCTTTCCAAAATACGCAAGTTCCCCTTCGGCGGAATCAATTGGATTATAAACGAAGAAAAACCTGAACAAAGCAAAGACGCAGATAATAACAGTGAAAAATATTACGGTTTTTAAAGACAATACTTTTTCTTCTGAACTCACAACACCCTCTTTAAAAGTTTTTCTGTTTTCTCCGCATCCATTTTCACGGGATTATACTGCATTGACCCTGAATAAGCGGTGGTTGAAAGAATCAGTCCGGACAGTTCTTTGGCTTTGCTGCATACATCACTTATTTTTTCCGGTATGTTCATTTTTTTATTTAAACCGGAAACTGTTTCTATTATGTCATTTCCTGCCTCTTTTTCAAGGGCTTTCATCCCTTTTAAACACGCCTTTTTATTGTATTTTAAAACATAAGGCAGCATTATGGCGTTTACCAGCCCGTGCGGCATTTTACAAATTGCACCCACCGGATGCCCAAGCCCGTGCACAGCGCCTAACCCCGCGTTTGCAAAAGCAAAACCTGCGGTTAAGCTTCCAAGCAGCATCGCGCGCCTGGCCTCTTTATTGCCGCCGTTCTTATATGCTTTTACAATATTTGCCTGAATAAGTTTAATTGCCGACACGGACATCGCCTTTGTCACTTCGTTAGCGCCGGAGGAGAAATATGATTCCACAGCGTGAGTCAAAGCGTCCATTCCCGTCCATGCCGTAATATCCGGCGGCATTGAATATGTAAGCTGCGGGTCTGCCAGAACCAGCCGCGGTACAAGCATATCGCCGCGCAGGCTTATTTTTATTTTTTTATCCGTCCATGTAAGCACAGAATTTTTTGTGCATTCCGAACCTGTGCCCGCGGTTGTGGGGATTGCTATAAAATATACCGGAGAATTTTTTAGTTTTACTTTATTTTCAAGATAATCAACAACACTGTATTTATCCGCCGCGCACCCGGCGGCCGCTTTGGCACAGTCCAGCGCGCTTCCCCCGCCAAGCCCTATTATAAAACCGGCTTTTACGCTTCTGCAGAACCGCGCCGCTTTATCAACCGTTTCAACAGAAACTTCCGGTTCCACCCCGTCATAAATATGTATTTTTTTGCCGGTTTTTCTAAGATATGCCGCCGCCCTGTCCAGGGCGCCGGATTTTTTCGCGGATTTTCCGCCTGTGATAATTACACCCGCGGCACCGGGTATATTTTCCTTTTCAAGCAGGGATAATGACCCTTCGCCAAAACGGACAACAGGGGGAAAAAGAAGGTTAAAACCTGTCATGTTATAATCATTCCTCCATACCCTACCACCTGTTCAGTCTCGCCGGTTACGTCGCCGGAAGTCATATATCTGACAAGTTTTGCCTCTGTAGCGCCAAGTTCTTTGCATGCCAGAAGCATCACATAAACAGGCATCCAGCCGCACATGGTAATATCATTTTTTTCAACCGCATCTGTCATTGCATCGGGATCAAGTTTTAATATGGCGTCAATAACCATTTTATCTTTTTTCTTTACAACATCAGCAGGTTCATAATGCGTTAAATCTGAAGAGGCAACTATTAAAGCCTGGCTGTCATCCAATACATGCGCCAGCGCTTTGGCAAGCAGTTTAAGTTCATCCCTGGAAGGCTGCGCAAGCGATATGGGTACAAATTTAATACTGCTGTTTATCTGCTGAAGAAAAGGTATCTGTACTTCTATTGAATGTTCCCTGGCGTGTGCTGTCCTGTCCTGGTGGGTAATACCCGCGGCTTTCATTATATCTGAAGCCATATTCTTATCTATCTGCAAATCACCCAAAGGGGTTTTCCATGCACCCTCGCCGTATATAGAAACCGGCACTCCCACACCTGTATGATTAGGGCCAAGTATTATTACTGTGTCCGGAATCTCAACAGAATTAAATGTTTCCGCAGCCACTTTTCCGGAATACATATATCCGGCATGAGGCACCATAATCCCTTTGGCAAGCACCTTTTCCACAGGCGCGTCCTTTTTTAATTCCAGTATTTGTTTAAGCAGGCCTTCTTTTGATTTTTCATAAAACGTTCCGGCAACAACAGGTTCCCTAAGCATTTACAGCCCCCAACCAACACGGTTTGCAGTTTTCATATACTCTCAACGAACTCCTAAACTCCCGCAACCGCCAGATTATGTATATTTTATTATATATAATAAGTATATTCAACCCTAATAATACCTCAGCGGCTCGGATGTTCGGAAGTAACGATAAAACAAATATTGAAAATTCGAAATTGGAAAATTGGAAGGACAAAAATAATACAGGGGTTGGGTGTATTTTTTAAGTGCGTGCCGCGCAAGTATATTTTCTATGCGGCAGAAACTGTTTAATGCCGCGCCGGCAGATTCGGATGTGCCGCAAGCCCACGGCTGCCAATGAATTAACATACCTGCTGACTTCAAACTTGTTTGAATACAAGCACACCAATTTGCGGCGCGTACTGAAAAAACATACCCAAGCCCGGTAAAGCCAAGGGACGGATGTACAGATGGCCGGAGGGAAAGAAGTAAATAAAACATCGAGAATTCGAAATTGGAAAATTAGAAGGACAAAAACAATACAGGGGTTGGGTGTATTTTTTAAGTGCGTGCCGCGCAAGTATATTTTCTATGCGGCAGGAACTGTTTAATGCCGCGCCGGCAGATTCGGATGTGCCGCAAGCCCACGGCTGCCAATGACGTTAACACAGCG
>PGYV01000013.1 GCA_002839855.1 Candidatus Goldiibacteriota bacterium HGW-Goldbacteria-1 | reverse complement strand
CGCTTGGCGTTTCAGTTATCGTTTCAGTTGCAGTTTGTGTAGTTGTTTCAGTCACAGTCTCCGTTGTGGTTTCAGTTGTCGTTTCCGTTGTTGTTTCTGTAACAGTCTCAGTTGCAGTTTCAGTAACAGTTTCGGTATTAGTCTCGGTTGGTGTTTCAGTTATCGTTTCTGTTGCAGTTTCTGTCACCGTCTCCGTTGTGGTTTCAGTTGTGGTTTGCGTTGCAGTTTCAGTCACAGTCTCTGTAGTAGTCTCAGTTGATGTTTCTGTTACCGTTTCTGTTGTCGTTTCCGTTGTTGTTTCTGTAACTGTCTCCGTAGTAGTTTCAGTAACAGTCTCGGTAGTAGTCTCGGTTGGTGTTTTAGTTATCGTTTCAGTTGCAGTTTCCGTAGTTGTTTCAGTTACCGTCTCCGTATTAGTCTCAGTTATCGTTTCAGTTGAAGTTTCTGTAGTTGTTTCAGTAAAAGTCTCAGTGGTAGTTTCAGTTACAGTCTGCGTAGTAGTCTCGGTTGGTGTTTCAGTAACTGTTTCAGTTGCAGTTTCTGTTATCGTTTCAGTTGTAGTTTCCGTAATAGTTTCCGTAATAGTTTCTGTTACAGTCTCTGTCACAGTTTCTGTTATTGTCGCTGTTACAGTGGGTGTTTCAGTTTCCGTTGTACCGGCAGCGCAGGCGCTGTCATCACAGGGTATTTCTCCCGATGCCGTATCCACGGTGCCGGATGAATCTGTAACTTCGCAAATGTGTTTCCATGTCCCGCCGTCATTGTATTCAAGAACAACGTATTTGTAATTTATCCTTGCAGCCCTCGTGGAGCCAAGGTTTGAATCCTCTGTAGAAGAATAATCATCTGTTTCATCAACAGCCGCCCAATCCGAATAATGTATCCTTCCAAACTTATTCGCATCTGAATTCGTTTCAATATAGCCGCCTTCAGCCGGTATATCTGTGTTGGCTCCGCCATAAGATATCAAAGCCTTAACATTCGCCCTTCTGTTTATTGAATTTTCAAGCCCACAATCGCTTGCCGTAATATCAGAATAATTACAGCTCCACGCGGCAAGCGTACCCTGTGATACGCTGGAAGAATTATAAACAGTTGTATTATTGGATGACGCCTCCCAGGAGTGTTGAGAAGCTGTTTTTGTGGAATAAATATAAACTGAAATCCTGAAATCGGATGGCTTTGCTGTAAAAGTGGAATAATTGGTAATCCTGTAGCCGCAATGTATTGTATTGCTTTCCTGCCCGGGGCTGTAAGTCTCAAGGTTAAAATACAAATTCGCCGGTGCGCCCGGTTCCGGTGTTAATGTAATTGTAGGAGTAGCCGTGCCTGTTGATGTTTCTGTTGAAGTCTGTGTTATCGTGGAAGTAACCGTTGCAGTCACTGTCTCTGTCGCGTTTGCAACTTGTACCTGCGGCTGAGGTGCAATAGCAACAACAGCAGGAATTCCTGTAGGATTTGTAAAAACATTAAAATAAGCAGGGTCTATCCCACTCTGCGATGTCGCACCCTGAGTACTTGCGCCGTATACTATCGTTATTTCACCGTCAGCATTAAGCGATGTAACCGGTATTATTATTATCTGATTAGAAACAGTATTGCCGCCAAGTACGCCCCCGTTAACGGACACGGTAAAGTAGCCGGCATCTGTTGATGTGATGCTTGGCGCGGACCAGCCTGCCGGTATTTCAACGCGAAGCTCCCCGTTTGCCCACGCCGTTCCATTGGCATTGAATATTATTGTCATTTCATTACCTGAAGTACCGGCAGCCACAGTAAGCGGAGAAATGGAAGCAGAACCATCGCCTGCAGCGCCAAATACTGCAGTTTGCGTAACGGTCGCGGTGGCTGTTTCTGTAACCGTTTGCGTTATGGTTTCAGTCGCGGTCATTGTTGCGGATTCAGTCACAGTCTCTGTAACCGTCCGCGTCACAGTACCCGTAACAGTTTCCGTAACAGTTTGTGTAATTGTGGGCTCTGCCGCTCCGCATTCTGTCATAAGTTCAATTTCCGTATCGGTAGAAGTATCAACTCCGGAAGCAAAATTAAAACTGCTTGCCCCAACTTTCACAACAACATACTTATCTCCGGAATATGATACCGGAACCGTTACCTCTTTAGAAACTGTTATCCAGTCTGTTAAATTATCATTTTCAGAAGCCACATAAACACCCTGATGCCCGTCAGTATCCGGATAAGGCCCGCCTGTAGTAAATACACAATCATCTGTGTATTCACTGGTTGCATCATTGGAAAAAGATATTGATGCAACTATAGATTCATAATTTACATTTCCCCTGACATTAAACGACACCGTCAATACCTGCCCGGCCACATAACAGGAACCGCTGGCAGATACTACAGATATTGATCCAACCTCAACTTCTGCCGCATTCGCCGCCCCGATTAACCCAACAAACATAAACACTGTAATTACTATGGTTTTCAATGAAGTCCGGATATGCCCCAATATATATAATAATATATTAATAATGAATTTTTTACTCTGCGCGTTATTGCCTGTGAATTGCAATAAGCTAGCCAATAAGAAACTCCTGGTTATTGCCGTTTTTTTGTCAGATTTAATAAGCGGCAATGCAATATAAATCAATTTCTGACATAATAACTACTTCTTGCGCTTTATTGTTTATTATACTTCTCTCTATTTATTACTAATCTGATTATAATTATACTATATAAATACCCATTGTCAAACACAAAAATTCTAATATTTTCTATAAAAACCTATGCTTTCCTGATTTTTCGTAAACCAAATTCAATTTTTTTGTTTCCACAGGTAAAACTGCGGCATTTTTTTACACTTTTACCCTTTCTTTCATTTTAGTGTTGTTTTTTACACTACTTTCATATATAATTTCAATATTATTTAACGGAGGATTGCATTATGTCGTCAGGATTCATTAAAAGGTTTTGGTCAAAAATACTGGCCGGTTTAATTGTCATTCTGCCTGCTTTCCTTACGGTATATATCACTTATTTCCTCTTAAACAAACTGGATTCCATTTTAGGCCCTCTTCTTACGAAATATATCGGCATCTCTATACCGGGACTTGGCCTTATAGCGCTTATCCTGCTTTTGTGGATAACCGGCGTCTTTGCCACACACTATCTGGGTAAAAAAATGGTTCAGTTATATGAAACAATTATCTCTAAAATTCCCGTTCTAAAACAGATTTTCGGCGGAATTAAACAGATAAGCGATACATTATTCGCCGGAAAAAAACGCTCATTCAGACAGGCTGCCCTTGTACAGTATCCTTACTATGGTTTCTATGCCATCGGTTTTATTACTTCCCAGGATGAAGTCACACTTGTTAACTCAAAAAATAAAGGTACCTTTATACACGTTTTCATCCCCACCACGCCTAACCCCACTTCAGGTTTTTTAATCCTTGTTCCTCCAAAAAACATTTTACTTCTTGACACTCCTGTGGAAAATGCTTTAAAAACCGTAATCTCACTTGGAATGATTCACCCTGAAAGATATATACTTCAAAAAACCACTAAAAAAGCCCGTAAAAAGGGTAAAAAATGACTGATATAAAAAGAGGCTGGCTGGAACGCCGCGAATATGAGCGGGTTAAAGACATCCTTAAAGTATCGTATTATCGTACCTCTGAAGAATCGCCGGAACTGTCGGATGATTACAGGGACACTACGGTTGAAAAATTACAGATGGTGCAGGGCAACAGGCTTATCACTTCAATGACAGACGACGTAAGCCGGGGCGGCCTTGCCATAATTACAGACGAAGCGCTTGTGCAGGGCGACAAGCTTATAATAGACCTGTACATACCTCAGGCTTCAAGCCCGGTAAAACTTCTGGCAGAAGTCATGCACCTTGACGGGCTTAAGGGTAACGACTCTAAAAAAGCCGGGCTTAAAATTATTTCAATCAGCAAAAACGACTTAAAACGGCTGGAATCCCATCTTTCAGGACTGAATAAAAAACAAAAATGATTCAGGAGGAATTATAAATGGCAGAACGTTATGTTCACCTTGACGGAAATCTTTACTATGATTCAAAAGAAAAAGTGATAGTAAAAAACATGGGCAACAGGTACGTTTATGTGCGCCACGACCGCAGGACAAAAAGTAAAGACCTTCCACAAAAAGAATTAAAACGTGAAAGCGATAATACAAACAAAAACCTTATCCGTATTTCAGACGGCATCTTTTTTGACAAAGTGCTTATTCAGATATACAGGATGATAAACGGTAAGCTTGTGCTTTATTCAAAAGACAGAAGAAAAGAAGCCAAAGCCGTACCCGCGGACAGAAGAAAGAAGAAGTAACAAGTGACAGGTTACAAGTGACAGGTTACAAGTGACAGGTTACAGGTTACAAGTAACAAGTAACAAGTAACAAGTAACAGGTAACAGGTTACAAGTGACAAGTGACAAGTTACAAGTGACAAGTTACAAGTAACAGGTTACAAGTAACAGGTTACAAGTAACAAGTTACAGGTTACACGCTTTGAGTTGTCAGTTGTCAGTTGAAACTTGTAAGTTGTTACTTGTAAGTTGTAATCATTCCATAAATAGCGGAATTGCTTTTTGATCCCCCTGCGATATTTTTATTATTACATCGCCTGACCTTATCACCGCGTCATTTTCATCAGTGACCACAATTACAGCTTTATAATCCCCTTCATTAAAGGGCATTCCGTCTTTTTCAAGGCCGTCCCAGATAAGCGTTTCATCCGGCCTGCCTGCGCCTTCCCAGCTTTTAACAACTTTTCCTTTGTTATCTTTTATTTCAACCTTCCACTTGAATATTTCATATTTTGTCATGGCCGTAATTTTTATATACGTCCTTCTGTTCCCGCCCATAGGCGAAAAAACAGCGGGATCCGGAGTAAGTTTTAATTCATACCCGCCAAAACTGTATGACAACGCCACCCTGTGGTTAAGCGAAAGTTCGGTGTACGCGGCGCCGTAATCAAGGCCAAAGCCTTCATACTTAAAACCAAATCCCGCGTTTATTTCATTAACGTCCCCAATTGACCCCATACCCGCCCTTAAATAAAGCGGCTCCATCACTTTATATTCAGCGCCGGCGCATATAACCGCGGGCCCGCCCGCAAATGCTTTTTCAGCGTCAGTATTTATTTTAAGCGCCCCGTCAAGAAGCATAAAAGACAGCCCTAATCTTACTGCAGCCGGAAGCATTTCTTCCGAAAAATCATATTTAATTCCAAGCGGAATTATGTTTTTTCCTGTCAGCGATGCCCTTCCCCATTCAAAACTTTTGGACAATGACAAATCCGAATTAAAACCCATATAATTTTTTCCGCCAATTCCGCGCACTATAGCTTTAAGCGCCAGGCCGCCCTGAACTCCAGCAAAAAGGTTACGCCCATAAGCGCCGGTAAGCATAAAATCATTCATGGCTTCATTGCCTTCCGCATTTCCTTCTTCAGACACAACTTCATATTCGCCATAATGCATATTTCTTATGGACACCCCAAGCCCGCCCATTTTTCCAATAGGCCCGGAAAAACCAAGCGCGTTGAAAATAGCCCCGCCGTAAAGCATTTCATAAGACGCCTCTAACTGATTGGTATTAATAGAATCCAGCATCGCCGGGCTCCAGAACGAAGCGGAAGCATCCGCAGAATCAGCCGACACCGCCCCGCCCATCGAAAGCGCCCTAACTCCCGCGCCGTGATTAATTACTTCCACCGGCATACCCGAAATACCGCAGAACGCCGCCTGAGTAACCAGCAATAACGCGGCAAGAAAAAATTTTATTTTCATCCTTCACCCTCTATTATCGGCGCGAAAAAGAATGCGCCTTAATTTACCTCTTTGGAACGCTTTTTAAACCATCATCAATATCAGACTGCGGCAGCGGTACATCAACCATTTTACCGGTCAGATATGCTTCATAAGCCGCGAAATCAAAATTACCATGCCCGCTTAAATTGAACAAAATAACCTTCTTTTCGCCTGTTTCCTTTGCTATTAACGCCTCGTTAATAGCCACTCTGATAGCATGGGAGCTTTCCGGCGCGGGAATTATGCCTTCCGTTTTAGCGAACTGTATTGCAGCATCAAAACACTCTGTCTGGTTATTTGCCACAGCTTCAATGACCCCGTTTTTTAACAGGTTTGAAACAAGCGGCGAAGCTCCATGATACCTAAGCCCGCCCGCGTGAATTCCTGACGGCATAAATTTATGGCCAAGCGTATACATCATTAAAAGCGGTGTCATTTCGCCCGTATCGCCAAAATCATAAGTATTAACTCCCTTTGTAAGTGTAGGGCATGCAGCAGGTTCAGCCGCGATTAACCTTAAGTTTTTCTTATTACCTTTCATTTTATCGTACGCAAAAGGGAAAGCGGTCCCGGCAAAATTACTTCCGCCGCCGTGGCACGCTATTACAATATCAGGATAATCCCCTGCCATTTCCATCTGTTTTTTTGCTTCAAGCCCTATAACTGTCTGGTGCAGCGCCACGTGGTTTAAAACGCTTCCCAGCGCGTATTTCGCGTGCGGGTCTTTTGCCGCCACTTCAACAGCCTCGGATATTGCAATGCCCAGCGAGCCGTTGGAATCCGGATGTTCTGCCAGTATCTTTTTTCCTATTTCGGTAAACTTTGTGGGGGAAGAAAATACTTTTGCACCCCATGTCTGCATCATAAGCTTTCTGTATGGTTTTGCGTCATAGCTTACCTTTACCATATATACTTCCACTTCAAGGCCCATCATCGTGCCGGCAAGCGCAAGCGCGGAACCCCACTGCCCTGCCCCGGTTTCCGTTACAAGTTTCTTTACGCCCTCTTTTTTATTGTAATACGCCTGCGCAATGGCTGAATTAGGTTTGTGGCTTCCTGCCGGAGACACGCCTTCGTATTTATAATAAATTTTTGCCGGTGTATCAAGCAGCTTTTCAAGCCCTCTGGCGCGGAATAAAGGCGACGGCCTCCATATTTTATAAATATCCAGAATTTCTCCGGGAATGTCTATCCACTGTTTGGGTGACATTTCCTGTTCAATTAAAGCCATGGGGAAAATAGGAGCAAGGTCAGCAGGCCCAAGCGGTTTGCCTGTTCCCGGATGAAGCGGCGGATCCAGTGGTGTTGGCAGATCCGGAATGATGTTGTACCATGCGTTCGGGATATCTTTTTCCTGAAGAATAAATTTTCTTGTGTCTGACATAATGCCCTCCTTAAAATTATTGTTCCAGATAATATAACATTTTTTCCATTAAAAAAAAACTTGAAAATACACCCGAAAATCCTTTATTAAGTGTTTTTCTTACTTTCTGACGCAAAACCTCTCTTTAAGTTGACAAACCATGCCATTTAATATAGTATATTTTCAAGACTGGCCGGAGTGGTGAAATGGTAGACACAGGAGACTCAAAATCTCCCGTCCGCAAGGTCATGTCGGTTCAAGTCCGACCTCCGGCACCAATTAAATGCATAAAATAAATAAACCCAAAGGTGGCACGATGAAAAAAGATGAAAGAGAAGCAAGGAAGCACCCCAGGTTCACAAAGATTCTGAACATTTCGGCTGTCCTTGACCGTTTCCCCGATGATCTTACCGGCGAAAAATCAAAGTTAAAACAGGGTGAATCTTTTCGCGCCACCACCATTAACGTAAGCGAAGAAGGAATGCTTATAAACTGCGATTTTCTTCTTCCGGAACGCACCACTCTTAAACTGGAAATACACGAAAACGCGATAGCCGAAGATAAATTCAACCTTTTAGTGCGTATTGAATGGACTAAACGCAACGCGTATAAAATCTTCGGAAGGTATTCAGCAGGGCTTCATATACTTGAAGGCGAAAAAAAGCACATAGAAAAATTAATAGAACATTTTAACGAAAATTAAAAAATGTCCTTACGCAGATACCTGCCCGCCGCGGTTCTTGCGGCAGTATTTTTGGCTGTATTTTATCTTTTATTAACCACCGCTCCGCCGGCTGTATTTTCAGGCGATTCAGGCGAAACCATAACCGCAAGCGTTACTCTGGGTATACAGCACCCTCCGGGATATCCCGTTTTTTCCCTTCTTGGAAAAATATTTTCTTTCATACCGGTTGCGGACTACTCCTTCCGAATTTATCTTCTTTCAATAACGCTTTCTTTATTGTGCGGCCTTCTTCTTATAATTCTTTTTAACACTCTTATGCGCGCAATAAAACTGTCCGCGCACACACTACTGCCCGCGGCAGCCTGCGCCGTGTTTTTTATGACAGGCTTTTCAATATGGGACCAGTCCATAACCGCCAAAGGCGGAATTTACCTTCTTAACATAGCCTTCACCCTTACGCTTTTAATCACAGCTTTTAATTGTTCTTTTACCGCCGTGCCGGGACAAAAAATTAAAACACTAAGGCTGTTTTTCCTGATTTACGGTTTAAGCCTGGGAAACCACCATATGTCGCAGATTATTATGCTGCCTGTCTATTTCTATATTATTTTAAGCCCGGGATTTAAAGAATTACTGCGCCCAACAAATATTATATCTTTAATGCTTTTGTTCACCGCGGGTTTTTCAATTTATCTTTACCTTCCAATACGCGCGCACAGCGCGGTGCTAAACTGGGGCGACCCTTCAAATCTTGAAAATTTTATGCAGGTCTTTTCCAGATATCAGTATGTCAGGGCTGAAATTGCCAAAAGTATAAACGCGCCTTTAATGCAGGCCGGAAAATTCTTTTCCTCCCTTGCTCGCGAGCATTCCTTTGCCGGGCTTGCGTTGGCATTAACAGGCATAATATTTACCTTTATTAAAAATAAAAAAATCGGCATCATCTTAGCGCTTATACCTTTTACATTTCTTGCTGTCACATCTTTTTATCTTAACCTTCCGAAAGAAAGGCTTTATATAATGGAAACCTACATCACGCCCGTTTATCTTTCTTTGGCTCTGTGTATGGCGATTGGCCTTTACTCTTTAATGGCTTTTATAAAAAATAAAAAAACCTCGTACATCGCCGCCGTTATATTATTCGCGGCGCTTTTTGCCCGTGACACAATTACCGCTTACCCGCTTTTAAACAGGTCCGGATATTTTTTTTCCAGGGATTTTAATTTAAACCTGCTGTCTTCCGTGGAAAAAAATTCAATGCTGTTTGTCACCGGCGACGGCGTTGTTTTTCCGTTATGGTACCTGAAATACGTGAAAAAAGTACGGACTGATGTGGTTATAATAGGTTCTGCCGTGCTGCCGATGCAATGGGTGCGTGATTCCATTACAAAACAGGACCCTGCTGCAAAAGTACCGGTAATAAAAGAAAAGAAAATAGGCACGGAATCCACCGGTTACATTATTAACGCGCTTATAAAAATGAATTTGTCTTCCAGAAATATCTATTTTTCATATAACAAACCGGAAGAAAACGCGCTTAACGGCGGATTTGAACTTATGCCCAAAGGAATGGCATGGCGTGTTATGCCTTCCGATTACGCTTTTATAAGCGATATGTACACGGTATCGCTGCGCAATATGTGGAAGTATTATAATTACAGAAATATGCTTGGCACATACACGGGCGGTTTCACGCAGCCTAACGAATCACTTTACCTGAAAGATTTTGCCACATCCGCAAATTCTGCAGGCGTATTCTTTGAAGACAAGGGTTTTAACGATTTGTCCCTGCAGTACTTTTCCCTTGCGTATCAGCTGCAGCCGGAAAATTGTGAATTTATTTATAACATGGGTAATGCCAGGTTTAACATCGGAGATTTTAAAACCGCGGAAGAAAACTATTTGATAAGCCTACAGCTGGATCCAAATTATGTCTCATCGTGGCACAACCTTGGGGTGGTCTATTACAAAACCGGCAGGTATTCAGAAGCGCTTCAGGCATTCAGAAAAATTAAAGAAATTGACCCTTCCAGGACGGATCTTAACAGTATAATAGCTGTGCTGGAAAAGATTCCCGCAGAATAAAAAGCTTAATCGCTTCTTCTATCCACCACAAATTCACTCTTGGGAAATTTCTGCGCGTATGATTTAAGTTCCTGCGCTATGTCCGCCACTTCGGCGTAATGTGTAAGCTTTCTTCTGATATTCCATACCACCGAAACCGACAGAATCATGACCGCAGTCCTTATTTCTTCGCCGCGCCTGGTGTAATTTACTATATAGCCCTTGTCGCGGTCTTCTTTTTCATAATGCTGCTCTATGAGCAGGTCAAAAGATTTAATAAGCTCCGAACACACTTTATTGTATTTTTCATGCGATGTTATGATAACAAAGTTGTCACCGCCAATGTGTCCGGCAATGTCTTCTTTATCCCCGTTTTCCTTTACCACATCGTGAATCAGACTGGCAAGAAATTTAATAACCGCGTCGCCTTTTTCATATCCGTAGCGTTTGTTATAATATTTAAAATCTTTCATGTCCACATAGCAGACCGCAATCTTATAGTCTTCATCCAGCCTTCTTTCAATTTCCTGGCGGATGTACAGTGAATCCGGCAGCCCGGACAAAGGGTGAAGTTTTCCCGCTTTCTTTGCCCTTTCATATATCTGCGAATCAAGGGCTATGTTAAGGTCAAATACGTCCGGAGAATCCACTTTTTCTTTTAACAGTTCGTCCTGAAGAAATTTGGATGATGTAATCAGGTCATTTATTCTTAAATTGTATTTTTCAAGAATTTCTTTTATGGCAATAATTTTCTTTATCATGGGCTTGCTGAATTTTCTGTGCCCGGAAGGCAGCCTTACGGGTTTTATAAGCCCAAGGCTCTCCCAATACCTAAGTGTCCTTTCAGAAAGCCCGCTCAATTTAGCTCCCGCGCCTATACCTATAAGTTTTTCTTTCATAGTTGTTTTCCCTTCCCTTAAGTTATTGTAAATTTATAGTTAACGATTTTAGTATATCAGCGCATAGATATTTTGTCAAGTATTGCATTTAGGTTATTTGTTTTGTCAGGGTTTATGTTATTACACTAAATTTTGATATTAATAATTCTATTTACACGTTTCAGCTGAAGCACCTCTGCGTATTTGTATTTATTTACTTATATTCCCCGATTAATTACCTGCAGCGATGATTTTTAAATGCCCTATTGACTTTTAGTGTTCAATGTTATTTAATTATATAAACAGGATTTAAATGCTTGATTTAAAAATATACGAGGTGAACGTAATGGCAAAAGCACGTCCCGCAAAAAAAGTCATAAAAAAAACAATTTCTGAACCCGAAATAAAAAACAAACCCGGAATTAACAAAAGCCTTATTACTGCAGCTGTAATTATTGCGGTTGCCGTTGCAGCCGGTGTTATTGCCACTTTAACCCGCAGCAAGAACCTTTCAAGCCAGCCTGCGGTATCTTCAACAACAGAAGGCAGCATAACTATAAATGACCCTGCTACAAATCAGTCTTTTCAGCTGAACATTGACCCTGCTTCCGCTTCCTCGCAACCGGCAGGAGTACAGAACACAATGCCGTCCGCAAAAGCCGATTTCAGTTACCTTCTTAAGAACGCAGCTTCTAAAACAGAAATATTAAAAATAGGGCTTGATGAAGCCAAATACCTTTATGACAACGGCAAAGCTGTTTTTATTGATTCAAGATCTTACGGCGAATATGAACAGGCGCACATTAAAGGCGCTCTTTCAATACCGGTAGGCACAGCAGTTCAGGACATTGAAAAAAATAAAGCAGTTTTAAGCCAGAAGGGCAAAGTGCTTATCACCTACTGCCACGGCGTAGGCTGCCACCTTTCCGACAAAACAGCTTATTCACTTTATGATGCAGGCTATAAAAATGTGGTAATATTTTTTGGAGGGTGGAATTCATGGTCAGAGGCAAATTATCCCGAGTACAAAAAAGCACAATAAAAAAACAGGCTGAAAAAAACAAAACGCCTGCCGCATCCATAGTTAATAAAACGCAGGATGTACTGGTTAAACTATTTTCTAATAATGCTGTTTTAATTACATTCAAAATACTTATAGGGCTTGTCTTTGTCCTTTCAAGCGTAACAAAAGTATTCGAACCCGAGGAATTTTCTAAAGCTATCGGTTCATATAAAATGATACCTGAAATTATGCTCTTCCCGCTTGCCGTTGTAATTCCATGGCTTCAGCTTATCTGCGGCATCCTGCTTCTTGTTGATGTTTATTCAAAAAGTTCCGCTTTCATATTAAGCGGCCTTCTTGTGGTTTATACAATTGCCATAACACAGGCGTGGCTGCGCGGCTTTGACATGGAATGCGGGTGTTTTGACCTGATGATAGGGCTGCCGGATAAAGTGGGCATATTTGCCATAATCCGCGACCTTGTGCTGCTTGGGATGGCGGGCTGTATTTTTCTGTTTGATAAGGACGGGCTTTCTTTTTACGGCCTGTTTAAAAATAAAAAGACCGTTTGATCCCTTAAGGTTTTTCCACCAGATTGTGCCCATAAACGGCTTTCATTATCCTCTTATCAATTGAAGCCGAAAGTTTTTCAAACCTGCGCACCAGATAAGACTTATTCCCCCATTTTTCTTTAAGTTTTTTTATGTTTTCTTTTTCAAACGCATCACCTTCATTTTCCTTAACCTCCTTAACAGTCCTGCTGCCAAAGTGATGGATGAATGACGAACCGGTAATATATGATTCAAAACCATATTTTTTAAGCCGCAGATAAAAATCCATATCCTCTCCTATACCTATTCCAAACTCTTCGGAGAATAATCCCACTTTTTCAAACCTGTCTGAAGCTATAAACATACACCATCCGGAAAACCACTTTCTGCTGACACCTTTCATTTTTGCGGTATAACCGTCGGCATATGTCTGAAAATCATAATCAAGTTCACCTTCCCTTGTGCCCGGGCTTACAATTCCCGCGTTATTTTTCTTTAGATAAAAATCCGCCAGCGATGACAGCCACCCCCTGCCGGCTATAATATCATTATTTATTATGCATACCATCTGCCCTGACGCCGCCCTTACACCCTGATTCCATGCTTTTGCCACGCCAAGATTTTTCCCGTTTTCAATGAACTTTATTTTCTGTTTTTTAAGATACTCCACAGTACCGTCAGCAGAGCCGTTATCAACGGCAATTATTTCATACGCAATATCATCAGTGTTGGCTTTAATGGAAGCAAAACATTTTTTTGTGTATTTTATCTGGTTTAACAGAGGCACTACAATTGAAATTTTCATTTTATTACTTTCTTTAACCCCTTTATCATTTTGCGGTGAAAACCGGCATCCACCGCAGCCACTACGTCATACCCCGTTACAAGTTCAAGCCCTTTTAATTTAAGCGGCCTGCCGAAAGGGTCGGTTATAATAAGCAGGCCGTATTTCTGCGCAATAAAATACGGGGCAAAATTTTCAAGTGAAAGTTTTCCGCGCACGTCAATAAAGACCCCGTAGTGCCCCATTAATATCTGAAGCATCTCTCCAACCGTGGCGCCAAGCGACCTGATACTTTCAAAACTGTCGGCAAATTTTAAAAGCGCCTGCCCGTCTTTAAAAGTATTATTTGACATGACAAGTAATGCTGAATTTCTTACAGGTGCGGATGTTTTCTTTATACAGGCTTTTTTGCCGTTTATTACCGCTGTCTTTTTATCAGCGTAAAAATAGTCTCCTGTAAAATAATTCCCGGCAAACGACATTACAGGTTCATAATTACTGTCAAAAACAGCAATCCCCACACATACAAAACCCACGGAGTTCATGTAGTTATCAGACCCGTCAACGGGGTCTATGATTATATAATGCATCGGCGTTTTAGCTTTTTCATTTATGACAAAAGGTTCGGCAATTTCCTCGGAAATTATCGTGGTTTTATATGTGATGTTTTTTTTAAGAAAAGCAATTATCCGACTTTCACAGTATACATCAAAAAACTTTGTAGTCTGGCCTTTGGAATTCTTTCCGACAGCTTTTGAAGAAACTCCTTTTTTTACTTCGCGGGATAACTGCCGGAAAAACGTTACAAGTTTTTTATGCATTATTGCCTTTACTTTTTATATATGGTTATTTCATTCATAAATACAGCTGCGTACCAGTCGGGCGCACTTGGAAAACCACCGTAAACCACCGCTGTCTGCGGCCCAATTTCAAATGATTCAGTTGTAAGCGCCCCGTCTGTCCCTGTCACAAAAGCCTGCCCCCATGCATTTACAGATACGGTCTTGCTTTCCTTCACCTTAATTACCCTGCTGTTGCCATCGGTTATTTCGCTGTCTGACAGGGCATTCTGCGTGGGAAAGAAAGAAAGTGAGTCAGTACCGTCTGCTTCCACCGTAATGCCTATATATTGATTTCCTGAAGGTACTATCCCTGAATGATTATATACCGTAAAATTAACATCCTGTCCGCATCCGCCCAGTATAAACATCGCTGCGGCCGCCGCAGTTAAAAAGAGGACTTTTTTCATCTTTCCCTCCATAATTTGTATTTATTTATTACACTATAAACCAAATAATCAGTGTTTTCAACACAAATATAAAAATTACGGAGTAATTTTTATTCCGCCCAGAACTTTACCGGCAGTGAATACACCCTGCCGTCCATAGGCGGATTAACCCTTGTATGCGCCCTTTTATACTGTATTTTAAGATTCTGATTTTTTGAAATTACATAATAACCAAAAGTCCTAAAATAAGGCGCCCCCGGGTTAAAAGTATCCCTGTCATTAAAGGGCATTGTAAATTCTATCTCGCACGGTGCTTTTGCAGTTACAGAAACAGAAGTCTGTATAATGTAATCTGTTTTTCTTATAAGGTAAAACTTCCCCTGCGGCATTTCATTTGAAACAAGTGTGACATTGTCAGTTTTTAGTTTGTCAAAAACCTCCGCCGCTTCTGTCTTTTCATTAAAAAATACCTGCGTCACACCTGCTGTTTGAAGGGACGCTTCACCGGAATTTATTTCTTCATTTAATAATTCTTTCAAAGATACCGGCTGCCATTCCACGGGGCCGGTATGCCTGTCTTTATTTTCATTCGTAAAATCCATAATAACCCAGGCGCTGTTTCCTTTCAGAGGTTTTATATAATACTCTACCGCGTAATGCCCTTCATAATATATAATTCTTGCAGGAATTGTAAAACATCTTAAAAGCGCTGTTGCCGCCCTGCACTTTTCAAGCAGGTTTCCCGTTTTGCTTCTTAACGCAAAAAGCCCTGACTGATTAATTTTGTGTAAATCAGATGTCATTTCATATTTATCCGGGGCATCCTGTACAGTGGCTGTGATATACGAATAAACGGCACCGGCTATATGTACGGCATTAGCCCTGCCTTTTTCAGGTATTGAAGCCAAAATTTCTTCTCCGAACTCCTTCATTAACGTGGTGCCTTCATATGCGTAATATGGAGAAGAAAATGTGAATTCTTTTATCCTTAAGGGATATGCCGTAAACTGACGCGTTCCATAATCCAAAGTCTCTGCCGGTTTTACGCTTTTTCCCTCTATAAGATAATACACGCTGAAGGGATACTGCTGGGCTGACAGCGGAAATACCGCAGCCGTCATTAAAAAACAGGCAATTACGGCAAATCTGAATTTATTCCTGATCATTTATTATCTCCGTCTGCGAAACAACAAACAGCCCTTTTTTATCCGGCTGCAGTTTTTTTGTATCTATGTAATAGCATCTGAATATCTCTTCCCCTGTATGCGGATTATCGATGATTTCCGGTACTGCCGCCGGAAATTGGGATTTCATAGAGTCTATTATATCAGTATCAGTCGGCCTTACAATAACGCCTATTCCTTTTTTACCCTGCAGAAACGAAGGATAAATACTGTTGGTTTCATTACTTAAGTATGAAAATTTTGCCTTGTTGTATGTGGTGAATTTTAAAATAATCTTCTGTTCAAAACTGTAAAAACCATACATCTTTCTTGCTTCAGATACATAGAAATGCCAGTCCCGGGCTTTTTCATTTATAAGCCGGCTGATACCGTTGGCTTCCGGTGAATAATCCATATAAGCTGATTTTTGTGAAGGGTACACAACAAAATACTGATGTACATTTATTACAGCAATGGCAGTTATAATAATTGCCGCCGCAATATTAAACCTTAATGTTTTTTTTCCAAGCAGAAACAGGCTGGTTTCTATTTTTTTAAAAGCAATGAGGATAAGAATATAAAGGGCAGGTATCACGGAAGATGCCCTGTATGCCTGAGGCGCTTCTATTGTAATAGTCATCATACCCGGCAACAACATCAAAAAGAACCACAACAGCCACAGCGAATTCGCCCCGGCTGATGCCGCCGCTGTAAACACACCCGCCACAAGAAGTACTCCGGAAATACTATCCACCAGAGGGGCTTTATAAAGGTTATGCCTGCCGTTGTAATCGCCTTCAAAATTAAACATAAGCAGATGCAGTTTAACACTTAATAACAGCGGCTTTAAACTTCCCTTTTCTTTTATTTCCTGCGTGATATTTATGTCTTTTACACGCCTTGTGTAATCCTGCCAGTTATTTACCGCATAGGTAATAAGCGGCGCGGCAGTTATAAGCCCTATTGTACCGGCAATCATTACTTTTTTAAGGTGCTTTTTAATAAAATCTTTTTTATCTCTAAGAAACATTACAAAAAGGTGCGTGCCGGCTATTATCACCACCATATTAGCGGAAGAAAAAGAGTACAGCCCAAGCCCGGCAATGAAACCCGCCAGCGCGGCGAAGTACCATTTATTATCTTCTATCATCCGTATATAAAAATAGAAAAATAAAATTTCTATAAAAATTGCCTGCATTCCAAGAAAGGCCACCCTGGAAAAAGTAATATGCCACCGTGAAAAAGCCAGAAGCGCGGCAGCCGCAGCCGCATAACGCGCGCTGCCAAATACGCGTTTGGCAAGAAAATAAAAAGCAGGCACGCACAGCGTCCCAAGTACAACAGACACCATCTTAAGAGATAATATATCCGGACCCAATATTTTTACAAACACAGATGCAAGCCATGTGAACATGGCGGGCATCTGTGTTAATCTTGGTATGAAAACTTCCAGCCTGTTTGTAGCCAGCATTGATATTACTTCATTTCCGTTCTGGGCCTCATCAAACCACACCCCAAGCGGTATTTCATCTATTTTATATATTCTTAAGAAAAACGCCGCCGCGGTAATTACGGCAAGAAACACCATTTCATAAACAGGTTTTACCGCCTGTTCTTTGCCCTCTCTGACACCCGCGCCTTCGCGCGACGACAGAAAAACCAGGACCCCGCCTGCAATCATCATAATTGAAGCTGCGCCCGCCGTCCTTTGAATGAAGAACGAGAAAATATACTGTGCCGCGGAAATAATAAGCAGCCCCGCCCCTAAAAACATCAGTGAACGCGCCCCTTTTTTATCGCTGCCGGTTTCTTCCCCGTAATACTGAAAAAACGCAAGCGCAATAAGGTATAAAAGCACGGTTATAAATGAAAATTTTGAAGGGAAAAAGACCGGATGAATTGATATCAGAGCCACCGATAGGAAAAGAAAACTGTTCACGTAAACACTTTTAATCCTTGTCATTATTACCCCTGTTTAAAAAAGTACCGCCTGATCCGAATCCGGAAGGCTGCCCGCTAAATTATTTAACTTCATGAATTCTACCACACTTTTATTGACTTTTGTCCTTTTGACAAGGTCTTCTACGGATGTAAACTGCGACTTGTGCCTTTCAATAGAAACGCTTATGGCGACTTTCTCGCCAAGCCCCGGCACGGCAATTAAAGGCGGTAATATTTTACCTTCCTTTACAATAAAACGCGTGGGATGCGATTTATAAAGGTCAACTTTTGAAAAGACATAACCGCGGTCTTTCATTTCCACCAGTACTTCAAGCACTTTAAACCTGTCTTTTTCTTTTTTATCCGCTTCTTTCATAAACTTGGACTCGCGCAGCCGTTTTTTTACCGCTTCAAGGTCCATTGCCATAAATTCATATTCAAAACCGCCTATGTCCCTGTTAAGATAGTCGGCGTAAAAATGCTCCGGATGGTGAATCTTTATGTACGCTATTCTGAAAGACATTATGGTATATGCCACAGCGTGAGCTTTGGGGAACATGTATTTTATTTTCTTACAGGATTCAATGTACCATTCAGGCACCTTGTGTTCTTTCATGGCCTTTTCAAATTCCGGAGTAAGCCCCCTGCCTCTTCGGACACTTTCCATTATTGAAAACGCAAGCCCCTTTTCAAGCCCTTTTCTAATAAGGTATTCCATGATGTCATCCCTTGTGGAAATTACTTCCTTAAGAGTGGCGGTCTTTTTATTGATAAGTTCCTGCGCGTTTCCCACCCACACATTGGTCCCGTGTGAAAGCCCGGAGATATAAACAAGTTCCGAAAAAGTCTTTGGCTTGGTGTCATTTAACATCTGCCTTAAAAAACCGGTGCCAAATTCCGGAACACCCAGTGTGCCTATCTGACTGTCATAATTTTCAGGGTTTACATTCAGCGGTTTTAAACTGCTGAAAATCTGCATGGTTTTTTTGTCATCAATGGGTATATCAGTTACTTTAATATTTAAATCCTCGCAGATGTGTTTTAAACTTGTGGGCAATTCGTGTCCAAGGGCATCTATCTTTACAAGCGTATCATGTATAAAATGGTAATCAAAGTGCGTGGTAATGGATACCTTATCCGGCGCGTACTGCACCGGGGTAAAATCGCATATTTCCTTGTCATCGGGAACAAGCATAAGCCCGCCCGGGTGCTGTCCTGTGCCGCGCTTTACGTCTGCGCATCCCATGGCCAGCCTCATCTTTTCTGCGTTTTTAAGATTAGCTCCGGTTTTTTCTATATATTTACTCATGAAATCTTTTTTTATGGCATTCTGCTGCAGCGTGTTAATTGTACCGGCTTTAAAGACCTTTTCTTTACCGAACATATTTATAAGAAAATTGTGTATCTTTTCCTGATATTCGCCGGAAAAGTTAAGGTCTATATCCGGGACTTTATCGCCTTTAAACCCCATGAAAGTTTCAAAGGGTATATTGAAACCGTCGCGCGTCATTTCAGTTTTGCACTGCGGGCATTTTTTAGGATCCATGTCCACTCCCGCAAGTTCCGTATCTATGAATTCCATGTATTTGCATTTAGGGCAAAGGTGGTGCGCCTGCAGGGGGTTGACTTCTGATATCCCGCAAAGATACGCCACAATTGACGACCCCACAGAACCCCTTGAACCCACAATATAACCGTCCAGATTGCTGCGTTCCACCATCACTTTTGCTATCAAATAAAGCACCGCGTAATTATTACCTATGATGGATTTAAGCTCCCTGTCTATCCTTTCTTTAACTTCCGGCAGAACATTATCACCATACAGTTCACCCGCGCGGTTCCATGTGGCTTCACGTATTTTATTGTCAGCATCAGGAAGCGAAGGCGGATGAATTTTTGACGGTACCGGTTCCAAAGCAGGTTCTATCATGGCTGCAATTTTCTGCGGGGCTGTAATTACCACTTCTTTGGCAGATTCCGGCCCCAGATAAGCAAACTCTTCAAGCATTTCATCGGTGGTCCTTAAATACAGCTCCGCATCCGCCTCATCAAACCCCATTGCCAACATCAGAAATTCCCTGTAGGTGCGGTCTTTTTTATTTAAAAAGTGCACATCACAGGTGGCAGCCACAGGTTTATACATTTTCTTTCCAAGTTCCACTATGCGTTTATTTATCCTGTGAAGGTCTTCTATGGATGCCAGAGTTCCGTTTTTCAGAAGAAACATGTTATTTGTATCCGGCTGTATTTCAAAGTAATCATAACGGGCGGCTATCTCTTCTATTACTTTTTCCTGCTTCTGTTCAAGAATCGCCTGATAAAGTTCACCCAGATAACACGCCGTGCCAAGGACAAGCCCTTCCCTGTTGGCATTTAAAAGCGAACGCGGTATCCGTGGTTTTTTGTAAAAATATTCAAGGTGTGAAGCGGAAACAATTTTGTACAGGTTCTTTAAACCGGTATAATTTTTTGCAAGTATTATTATGTGCCATGGTTTATCATGTTCTTCGTCTTTGGCTTCCCTGTCATCCACAAGATACCCTTCCATGCCAAAGATAAGTTTTGTGGCGCCCCTTTTTTCAATTGCATCCAGATATCCTTCGCGCCTTGTTCTGTCTTTGGTAAAAAGGTCTTTATGCTTTTTTTCATAATAGCCGACAAGCCTGTTATACGCGTCCGGGAAAGAGTGCACCACTCCATGGTCGGTTATTGCCACCGCTGTGTGGCCCCAGTTAGCCGCGGTCTTTATGTAATCATCCAGCGCCATTAATGAATCCATTGCGCTTAATTTGGTGTGCGCGTGAAGTTCCACTCTTTTTGCCGCTGCAGTATCATGCCGCTCCGGCGCTTTAATCCGGTTTATTCTTCTTACTTTTGCGGATAATTCGCCGTCACGGTCATCATATGACACTTCCGCCGAAAGCCTTACATAAGAAAGCGTGGATAACGTATCCCTAAGCCCGTCATTTTCATCAACAAAAGCTATACATTTTAAAGTATCCGCGTCATCCGTAATATAAAACTTTACAATATATGTGCCTTTTTTATTTTTAAGTTCGCTTATTGGTTCGGCATCCGGGTCAAAAAACACCCTGCCTTCTAAAACGTATTTCCCGGCTTCTGATATTGAATTTATTAGTTTAACGGCACCCTTTACTTCTTCCGTTACAAGCACCTTGCTTTCTTTTTCCCGCTTGCCCGTTATTTTTATGGAAGCCGCCTCAGGTTCTGCCGCCGGCTGTTCCGCGGGCATCGCCGAAGTTTTAACGGAAGTAATCTCAATGTCCCTTCCGAAAAATTCCCTGATTCCTTTTCTTATAGAAGCCTGCACCCTGAAGTCGGAAAGTTTGCCGGCAATGAATTCGTTTTCGCAGATAAGTTCCAGCCCGTTTCCCGGAAATGAAGGTTTTGTACTTAAAAGCCAGGTGCGCGCCTCGTCAACCCTTTCGGCAAAAAACGCCCATAATTCCTTTATCTGTTTCTCTGTAGCGCCGCCTTCTTCAAAATTTATATTAAAAGAAGCCGGCATCTTGGCATTATTCTCTATAACGCCTTTAAGCGCGCAGAGGTACACGGCCGTCACGCCCTCTTTGATATCCAGGGTGACTTCAACCTTAAAATCACTGCCTTTGCCGTTTAATTCCACACGGTTAAATGATATTAATTCAGCTGAAGGGTCATCCTTTAGAGCAGGAAGGTTTTCATTCAGGATTCTCTTTGTTTCTTCACTGTCAATTTTAATGATATAAGCTGAAGACATATATACGACCTTTTCGTGATTGTTTTTTAGGCCTTATGCGGCTATAAACGGTTTTAAGATACCGTATACATAAATAACACAAGGCATTGTAATTTTTAAAGACATTTCATTATACAAAGCCGTTTGTTAAATGTCCATTTTTTTTGCCGAAAAAAATATAACTCATATGCTCAAATAAAAAAAGTTAATAATTTATTTTAAAATACCTTTTAACATATTTTCAGTTCCTTTTTTCTGCGCTGCTGATATTTTGCTGTTTATTTCGGATTTTACTTTTTCTATTTCCGCTTCCGCATCTTTAAGAGAAGACGCATAACCGCCCGTTTTTGAAATCAGCTGCGCTTTATATCCGTCCGCCTGCTTTAAAAGCTTATCTTTCTCTGATTTAATCGTATTTTCCACCTGATCGTTAAGACGTTTTTTCAGTTCTTCAGCTTTTTTCCCATACAGCTTTGCAGCTGCTTTTGTAAGCCGGTCTTTGATATCAGAGTTTATATCAATGCTAAGGCCGTTTACGCCGTTAATAAGCGCGAACCCGACCGCGATACCGTCAATTGAACTTAAGGCCTGATATGTAAGGTCCTTGGTGTTTCCCGCAGTGAAAACCGGATTGTTTATTTCCGCGCTTCCTTTTATTGAAATAAAGCTGTCCTTGTTTATAAGGGTTACTTTTGAACGCAGATTTCTTGATTTCATACTAACGTTTCCGTATCCGGCAGTATATTCTTCCGGCATACCGGACATAACAGCCGTAATGGAATCGTTTATCTTTTCCCTGTGATCAATTACGCCGTCCACAACTACATTTTTATTGCCTTTAACCCCGTTTAAGTTAATCCTTATCGGCATGCCGGTTATGTACTGTTCCGCGGTCAAATCTGTAATCGTCCCCGATATCCCCAACCCAGTATTTTCAGCGGAACCTCCGGATAGTGACAGTTTTTTTATCCAGAAAGAAGGGTACTGTTTGTCAGTAAATATTATGTCTGTCCCGTGCAGCCTTTTAATTTCCGCGTATTTCTTCTTCTTTTTAACCGGAATATACCTGTTGGCAAGGCGGGCCGTATCAAGCAAATTGCGTATCCTTGAATACCATACAGGGCCAATCAGCGCTTTTTCTATTTCTGAAGGGTTTAAGATGTTAATGTTCATCATCGACATGGCCCTGTTAACATCCCTTTCTTTGGCTGCTTCTATTTCATTAAGCGATGATGCCGAATACGCATAAAAACTTTCCGCCTTTATTTTTATCCCTTCAAGCTGTTTCTTTGCGTCCTGAAGTTCCGCGTACACTTTATTTAGTTCATCAAGTTTGGCTTTTGCCGCGGGAATATCTTCAACAGATGACACTTTTATCCCTTTAAGGTTTTCAG
Organism: Candidatus Goldiibacteriota bacterium HGW-Goldbacteria-1; assembly: GCA_002839855.1. Lineage (NCBI taxonomy): Bacteria > Candidatus Goldiibacteriota > Candidatus Goldiibacteriota bacterium HGW-Goldbacteria-1. Next base: position 14,951 of record PGYV01000013.1, on the reverse strand, counting down.
CCGCTTTTTTCATATCTTCCGCTTTTTTATTAATATCCGTTGTATTTATAGAATTCAGTATTTCGTCTTTTTTCTGTGTGATTTTTCCGCCGGCTTCATTAATCATTTTATATGATTCAAGGCTTTCTTTCGCCGCGATATTTAAGCTGTCTTTTGATTTAAATTTATCCTGAATGTCTTCCATGCTGGTTATGGGTAATTTATCGGCTATCTGCGCTTTACCCCGCTCAAAGGCTTTTACCCCAAGCCCGTGCGCGAATTCAGTTTTTTCCGCAAGCTTTGCGTCTTTTTTTTCAATTGCCCTAAGCTTTGCTTCAGACAGCTGCCCGGATATTTTTCTTGCCCCGCCTGCCGTCACACCTTCAATTAATACAGTATCTATTATGACCTTACCGCCCGGAAGCTGCGATGTCATAAGGTCAAAACCGGCGTTTTGCGCCTGAAAAAGGTTTTTCATCGGATTATTTCTGTCGGCCACTGCAATACCCTCAAGCACAACTTTGCCTTTTAATATCTGAACGTCAAGTTTTGCAATCTCTACTTTCGCCTTAAAAACTCTCTCTCCAAAATTTATAACAGTATTTTTCGCAATTAAATCAAGAAAGAAAAAACCAAAAAGTAAAGATATTACAATAAATATCGCAAGGGCAATGATGCCGTTTTTTCTGAGAAGTTTCATTCTTCACTTCCTCCTTCAAAAAAATTACCGGCTTTAAGTGCTTTGACAATGCCAAATTTCTTAATGTTTTTCTGCAGATTCTTTCTATAGTATTCAATTATTTTCATCGTCCCCATCCAGACCGGAACAATTAATAAAATACCTATTATAAAATCGCCCATAATTACCGTATTATTAAATTTTGTAAACGGGACAAGGGGCATTTCCGCCATCTTTGAAAAGACAGGCTCTAAAAACGGCACCGTCAGAACCGCCCTGCCCAACATATCACCCAAAGGGTCAATTAAAAAAGTGATAAGTTTGAATATACCGGTGAAAAGAAAAAATGCGGCGGTATTCACGTTTAAAATAAGTATCAGGAAAAAAATTATTACGGCATTAAACGGCGCCAGAAGCAGAAAACCCGCAAACATTCCAAAAACCACTCCCATTGCTATTTCTTCAGGCGCTTTATTAGAATTAATTATGGAAAGTAGTTTTGTAAATTCTGATATCATGACTCCCTCCAAAATGATATATTGCTGATAAACCAAATTTTATAACTTAAATATTTTTTTAATGTCTTTTTTCAGCCTGCTTTTTATATTTTCCTGCGCGGCGGCATATTTTATTATGGCAAGCAGATAGCCGTATTTATCCCCTGTATCGCACCTGTCGCCGTCAAATTCATCCGCTATAAGCCCTTCATTGTGCATTACCATACGCAGGGCGTCCGTTAACTGAATCTCGCCATGTTTACCGGGCTTTGTCTCTTTAATATATCCAAAAATAGAAGCCGGCAGGATATACCTTCCCACAATACCAAGATTGGAAAACGCGTCCTTAATTGCCGGTTTTTCAGCCATATCGGTAATTTTATAAACCTTATTGCCTATTTTTTCAGGTTTTATGATACCGTAAGAACTTATCATCTTTTTTTCCACCGCCTCAACGCCTATAACGTGCTTTTTATATTTTGTCATAGTGTCAATCATCTGCTTCATTACCGGAACCCCGGAAAAAACAATATCATCCGGAAGAAAAACGGCAAAACTTTCTTTTCCAACGAAATCCTTTGCATGCATAATGGCATCGCCCAGGCCTTTCGGCGTTTTTTGCGTTATAAAACTTTTTTTAAAATCTGTGGGTATCCTGTAATACTGCTTTAATATTTCAGGGCCCGCCTTTTTTTTAAGTATTTTTTCCAGTTCGGGTTTCTTTTCAAAGTACTCTTTTATACTGCCTTTACCGGCAGCGGTGATAAAAAGCACCTCTTCAATCCCCGAATTTATAGCCTCTTCAATTATAAAATGTATTGAAGGAATGTCTATTATAGGAAGCATCTCTTTAGGCACGGCTTTTGTGTAAGGCATAAAACGTGTCCCCATTCCCGCTACGGGTATTACCGCTTTTTTCACTCTCATTTAGGCACCTTTCTCAGTTTCATACAGTAACTGATTGACCTTTGCGGTCAGGAAACTTTTTATATCCGATGCTTTCTCCATTTTCAATGCAGCATCAGCCGTTTCAAGGGCGCTCTGAAACTTTATGCTGCGTATCATTTTTTTAACCGACAAAATAGAAGCGGAATTACCTGAAAGTTCATCCACCCCAAGCCCAATGAGAATAAATGCCATATACGGCTGGCCTGCCATTTCCCCGCAGACTGACACCTTAATGCCGTTTTTATGCGCACTGTCAACTGTCATCTTAATACTTCTTAAAACAGCAGGATTTAGCCCGTCATATAGATGCGCGACTGCTTCATTGCCCCTGTCCACCGCCACGGTATACTGAATAAGGTCGTTTGTGCCTATGCTGAAAAAGTCAACGTGTTTGGCAATTTCCGCGGACATTAATACCGCAGATGGGACTTCTATCATTGTACCCACTTTTATCTGTTCGTCATATACAACTTTTTTGCTTTTCAGATCAAACTTAACTTCTTCTAAAATCTTTTTTGCCTCTTCAATTTCTTCTATAACCGAAACCATAGGAAACATAATCCTGGCTTTCCCAAAAGCAGAAGCCCGAAGTATAGCCCTTAACTGCAGCCTGAAAATATTCTGATTTGCCAAAGACAGCCTTATTGCCCTTAACCCCAGAAACGGATTCTGTTCCGGCATTATCTTGAAATACGGCAGAAACTTATCCCCGCCTATATCCATTGTCCTGATTGTCACTGATTTATTCCCCATCTTGGTAATAACTGTTTTATAAGACTCAAACTGTTCTTCTTCCGACGGCAGATTCATTTTATTCATATATATAAATTCTGTCCTGAAAAGTCCGACGCCGTCAGCGTTATTTTCAAGCACAGCGCCTATTTCTTCAGGGAACTCTATATTAGCATTAAGCTCCACCTTATGTTTATCCACTGTGACAGCTTCAAGTGTTTTTAACCTTTTTAACATACGAAGTTTAAGCGTGTACTTCTTCTGTTCTTCCCTGTAAGCATTCATTACTTTTGCCCCGGGATTTACCGCTACAATGCCTTTTTCACCGTCAAGTATCAGAATATCCCCCGTGTTCAGCGTTGCCGTAATATCTCGCACACCCACCACCGCCGGGATTTCAAGGGACCTTGCCACAATGGCGGTGTGCGATGTAGCACCGCCTATTTCCGTTACAAAACCCATCACTTTACCTTTATCCATTTCCGCGGTGTCCGCAGGAGTAAGGTCATGCGCCACAACAATATATTTATCAGCCGGAGCGTCACCATCTTTGGTTTTTAATTCAGCCAGATTTTTAATAATTTTTTCAACAAGCCCGGATATGTCTCTGCCTCGTTCTTTCAGATAACTGTCGGAAATTTTATTGAAAAATTCCGCATACTCTTTTAACACCTGCATAAGCGCGTATTCCGCATTTACAGACTCTGTTTTTATTATCGTCTCTGATTTCCCGGCAAACATCCGGTCTTCAAGCAGCATAAGGTACGCGTTAAAAATATCAGCTTCGGAGTTTCCGATATCATATATGACCTTTTCCTTAATTGACATGATGTCAATCTTGGTCTTTTCAACGGCTTTTCTTAGCCGCTGAATTTCGGCTTCCACCAGCGCGGGAACTATGATTCTTTTTGTAATCTCCGCGCTCTTTTTGTTAATTACATATGCCTGCCCGATTACAATTCCCGGAGAGGCGGGTATTCCTTTATACATTATTCTTTCTCCCCAAATTTGTTTTCCACCACTTTAACAAGCTTGCCTACGGCCTCTTTTGCGTCCTGGCCTTCGGCTTTTATCTCTATTTCCATTCCCTGCGCCGCAATAAGGGTCATTAAACCCATAATGCTTTTACCATCGGCTTCCACATCGCCGTTTTTTACCTTGATAAGCGATTTGTATTTTTCCGACTCTTTTACAAAAACAGCTACCGCCCTTAAGTGGAAGCCAAGTTTGTTTATTACCTTAACTTTTTTACTGTATTCCATCACAATTCTCCCTTAAAATATGTATGCTATTATTATGCAGGCAGTCATTAAGACCATAAGTATCCTGGATACCGATACCTTGCGTTTTAAAGCCGACACCGTAATTAAAAAAACCGCGGTTAAAAGAAGGCTGTCCACAAAATGAGAAGCAATAAACTGTTCATCCGTTGCCGCGTACACGCCCGCAAACATTCCAAGAACTCCCATTCCGGTTATCTTAATGCTTCTTAATATGTCCTGAAACTTTATCTTCTGTATAAGTCCAAAAAGCTCCTGATGCTGATAATACGCTTTAAACAGAAGAAAATACTTTATTACAACCCTTGGCAGGTTATAAATAAGTAACGCCGCCGCCACAGACCAGACCCACAGCCCGGGGTGCTGCGTTCCGCCAAGCATTACTATAACCACTCCAATGAGCAGGGCAAAGGGTTTTATCCCGGACCAGAAAAGCGAATCGCCTATGGCCGCCAAGGGCCCCATTATGCCCATTTTTGTATTTTCAATTTCACGCTCTTTCGCGGCCGGATCTGTATCCGGAATATTTTCTTCCAGCCTGGCTATTACTCCAAGCGCCGCGGAACTGAAAAAAATATGGGTATTAAAAAAACCTATATGCCTTTTCATCGCGGCAGCCATTGCCGGTGTGCCCTTTCCATAAATTTTATTAAGTATGTTCATAATGGAAAAAAGAAATCCGGCATTCTGCAGCCTTTCAAAATTCCAGGAAGCCTGAAGAAAGTTAAGTTTAAATCCGCTGTATAACAAATCTAAAGCACTTATTTTTTTCATACTATTTTTCCTTTTTTTCCCCAGACAGAATTATAAACCACAAACACAGAAGCGGTTAAAACTGCTGCCAGAAAAAGAAATACATCCGGCTTACGGAATGAAAAAATTACATACGTTAACGCAAACACACCCGCAAAAAGCCCTTCCCCTGTTTTTGTCCTGAACATATCAAAAACCACCGCAATTCCCAGCGCCGGCATTGCCCAGAAGGCATAACCGAAAGCATCAATAATCTGATCCGGCAGTGTTATATAAATGGCATTTGCCAGGTAAACTCCCACCGTAAAGACAACCGCATACACTAGAAAATCCCTTAACAATTTCGCGGTAATTGCGGCTGCCTGTATCATTGATACAAAAGACTGCCTTCCCGCTTTTATCTTGTCTTCAAAAAGGTGCATTATTTTTGTATTGAATTTTCTGTTCCATACATCCATAAGGCCTACAAAATACCCTATCCCTGCCGCGCTTATAAGGGCAAACATAAGCACGGGAGCTTTAGTATCAGCCTGTATCTGCTGCCCCATAGACGAAGCCAATACCGTTGCCGACATGGCAATTGCCGATGCCGAAGGAGGTACATACGCACCTACAGGGGGCGCGTTAATCCAAAGCAGCTGTACTATGGCTCCCATAAGGACGCCTGTATAAATATCACCATTAAAGATAAAACCTATTAAAGCCCCTGCAAATATCGGCTGGGAAACAAGTGTCATCCCTACAAAATAATTATCTATTTCCAGTATTGCTGCCGCAAGTGCCGCCAGCAAAACCACATAGATATTAATATTTGTCAGAAAATACTGCAGTTCCATCAGATAATCACCATCATTTTAAAAATTTCTCCTTTATCGCCTTGAAAATATCCTTCTTTGAATCAGTAGGTACCATTCTTACTTCAAGGCCCACTCCCAGCTGATTTATACGCTGAAAAGCAGCCACATCGTCGCCGTCCACAAAAATAGCGTCATAAAGCTGTATCTTAGTCTCTGAAAAATGCATTCCGCCAATATTTACTTCCCCGATTTTTCCGCCGGCCTCAATTACTCCGCAGATATCTTTTGGGCTTTTCACCAGTATAATCGCCTTATCGTCATCAAATTCCCTGTTTTTTATCTTTATTGCAGCCTCTTTAACGCTGATAATGGACAGGTTAATTTCCGTCGGCGTAGCCATACGGAAAAGAAACTTCTGCATGTCATTGTTAACCACATCATCATTAACAACAATTATATGGTCGGCCTTTAAAGACTGCGCCCAGCCCACAACCACCTGGCCGTGTATTAATCTGTCATCAATCCTTGTAAGCAGAATCGGCATATAATAATTTACCTTTTCCCAATCATTGTTTTCACGTCTATTATCAGCCTGTCTTTTTTTGAAAATATCATTTCGGTTATTTCTGCGGAACTTTTTTCAATATGATTCATGGCCTCTACCACCATCGGCATATTCACACCGGTTATTATTTTTATTTTTGGATCAGCATTATAAAGTGAAAAAGCCGCGTTCATGGGTGTACCGCCAAACATGTCCGCCATTATTACCACGCCTTTTCCATCATCATTCTTTTCCACAGCATCCTTCATTTTAGCGGTAAAAGTTTCAAGAGTATCGCTTTTTAAAAGCGTAAGCGCCGTCACTTTTTCTTTCTGCCCCACTATCATAAAAATAGTTTCTTTAAGGCTTTCCGCAAAAGTATAGTGTGTTGCAATTATTATTCCCGCCATTTCCAGCTCCCTTTGCCCGTCACGCTTTAAATTATAAGCAGTTTCATTATAAGTCTGCCTAAAAGGTCTTCCGCGTGGCGTATATAATCACCGTCATTAAAAAGTTTACCTTCAACAACTTTAACACCAAGCCTGTTTATTTCTTCCCTGTCAATCCTGACAGGATATGAATTTTCCCTTGCGTACCTTGAAAGAATATCCTGCTTTGCTTCTTTATTATTAGCAACCACGTAATCTATGACTTTACATCCCGTATGTTTTATTACAGCTTTTAAATGGTCGGACACGGTAAAATTATCCGTTTCCCCGGGCTGTGTCATAATATTGCATACGTATATTTTTGCCGCTTTCTTATTTGAAATAATAGCTTCTTTTATTCCGGGAACCAGCAGGTTAGGAATGACACTGGTAAAAAGGCTGCCCGGCCCCATTACTATTACATCTGCTTTTTTTATTTCTTCCAGAGCATCCGGATTTGCCTTACAGTCTTCCGGCATTATGAAAAGCTTTTCTATGACGCCTTTTGCTTCAGGGATATGCGATTCTCCCAGAATAAGCCTTCCATCCTGCATTTTTGCCTGAAGCGACATATTGTCAAAAGATACCGGCAGTACCTTGCCGTTAATGGCCAGTACTTTCGAACTTTCTTCAACACCCTTTGAAAAATCACCTGCCACATGCGTCATGGCAGTGATGAAAATATTTCCAAAACTGTGGCCGGCAAGGTCTTCTCCCTTGTCAAACCTGTACTGAAAAAGTTTCCCTAAAAGCGTTTCCTGGTCGGCAAGCGCCACGATACAGTTTCTGATATCGCCCGGCGGTATTATCTGGTAGTCTTTTCTTAACCTTCCCGAAGAACCGCCATCATCCGCCACTGTTACTATCGCGGAAAGATTGGAAGTATATTTTTTTAAGGCCCGCAGCGAATTTGGAAGTCCGGTTCCTCCGCCTATTGCCACTATCCTTGGGCCGCGCCTAAGTTTCGCCTTTCTGTATGCCATATTGATAAAATCTTTTTCTCTATTGGGGACATACATGGCCAGCACCGAATAGTATGCCCGCCTTACTGCCATTGAAACTCCGGCAAATGCCAGAAGTATTATTGCAACATCAATAAACTTTAACCGCTGAAGTTTGTAGAAAAAAGCGTCAAAATTAATACCGGTTTCTATCCTGAAATTTCTTACCATTGAACCTAACTGCCCGGAAAAACCCACAGCAAGCACTATTAAACTTAATATAAGAAGAAAAACCCACCTTTTTATCCTTATTCCAGGGTAGAGCCACTTATCAAATCTAGACATCCCTTTTTCCCTTCCCCATGTACATCATTATTTTTTCATTAAGTTCTTTTGCCGGGTTGTGGCCTTTCTGCCTTAACCTTTGATTCATGGCAGCCACTTCCACAATTATACTTAATGTTCTTCCCGGCTTTACCGGAAGGACTATTTTTGGCACCTGTACTCCAAGTATATCCTGCATGTGTTCCTCTATTCCAAGCCTTTCATAATCCTTGCCTTTTTCCCATTCTTCAAGATGAAGCACAAGTTCCACTTTCTGATAATCCCTGACCGCGCCCACGCCAAAAAGGGTCCGAACGTCTATTATTCCCACTCCTCTTATTTCCATATGGTGCTGAACAACACTCATGCCCCTTGCTTCAAGTTCGCCTTCTCCCAGCCTTGTGACTTCTATAAGATCGTCAGCGACAAGCCTGTGCCCTCTTTTTACCAGTTCTAATGTTACTTCACTTTTCCCTATACCGCTCTTGCCGGTTATAAGAACCCCAAGCCCGTACACATCCACAAAAGTTCCATGCATGGTAATTTTTGGAGCCAGTTTTTTTTCAAGATATATCATGGTGGCGCTTATGATTTTTGTCGTAAAAAGGGAAGTTTCAAAAACCGGCGTCTTATACTTTTTTGCAAGCAGCAGAAAACCGGAAGGCGCCTTTAAATTTCTTGAAATTATTATACAGGGGACATTCTGCTTGAATATTTCACCCATAACCCTGTCCGCTTTCACGCTTCCAAGTTTTTTTATATAGGTAAATTCCGTCTTTCCAAAAACCTGAATACGTTCATACGGAAAATATCCAAAAAAACCGGCCAAAGCAAGCCCCGGCCGGTTTATGTCTGATACCACTATTTTTTTTTTATCAAGATATTCTTCGCCCGCTAAAATATTAAGGCGGAATTTTTCATTATTATCTTCAAAGAACTCCTTGACGGTTATAAAATCCATCCATTACCTCCTAAGGAGCCGCACATCACTGTTTTGTCTTTTCTTCCTCTTCAATTATCTGAATAACCGCTTCTTTATCAACAGCATCAAGTATTTTTTTTCTGTAATACTTGTTCTTAAGAAAGTTGCTTACCCTTGCCAGCGCCTTAAGCATTACGCCCGCCGCGCCTTCAGGAGCAAGAAGAAGGAAGAATATATGTACCGGTTCGCCGTCAAGGGCGTCAAATTCCACGCCATTTTTAGAAATAGCAAACGCGCCGATAAGTTCCTTTACTCCTTTTGTCTTGCTGTGAGGTATTGCAATTCCCTGTCCAACGCCCGTGCTGCCAAGTTCTTCCCTTTCAAGCAGGGACTCTATAGTTACGTCCTTGTCAATAATGGCGTTTTTCTTTTTAAGGATTTCTACAATTTCCTCAATTGCTTCTTTTTTGTTTTTAGCCTTAAGGTTAAGTTCAATGCTGTCCTTTTCAAGAAAATCAAGAATTCTCATATTAATTCCACCTCTATCAGTATTTGGATATGGTCAAACCGAATTTTTTATCTTTTCTTTTTCTTATCAGGCATACCTTGTTAAAATCTACGTTGAAGAAAACCAGCATTTTTTCAGGGGCTATTTCAGCTTCTTCCATTGCTTCTTCCGTATTCATGGGCTTTGCCGCCATTAAATCTTCTTCCACCACTTCGTTGTAGCGGTCATTGCTTGCCTTTCCGGACACCGGCACATTTGCAAGTATCTTTTCAATACCCGGGCGTTTTCCGCCTTTAACCGGCTTTACAATCTTATCCTTGTGCTTTTTAATCTGGGTGATAAGCTTGGTTTCCAGCATATCAAGGGATGTGTACATATCCTTTGATGTAACCTTAGCCGTAAAATTGTGTTTATTTCCATTCAGTATTGCTTCTGCTGAATGTATGTATTTATCAACAGAAATCACGATATGAAGCTTGCCGTTATCCTTAAAATCAAAATATTCTTCCACTTTTTTGAATCTTTTCTTTGCGTAATCTGTAATGCCTTTGGTCAGATCAAGATGCCTTCCCGTAATGTTTATCTCCACGGTATGTCCTCCTTATATAATAATAACTTTAAAATATCATATTAACCACTTAATGTCAATTCAGTAAAATATAAACCATAAAAATTTACCTGCCGTTAAAAACACAAACGCAGTGTTTTGAACCGAATATACCGCATTACGGCACAAAATTCAGTCTATTGCCTTTTTCTGGAAGAGGCCGGCAGTATTTCCAGCTGTTCCCTGTACTTGGAAACTGTCCTTCTTGCTATATTTATCCCGCTCTCTTTAAGTTTTTCTTCTATCTGCGTGTCAGTCAGCGGTGAAGAAACATCTTCCGCGTCTATCATTGCCCTTATTTTGCCCTTAACACTGTCAGATGAAACATCGCCGTCTGCGCCTTTTAATTTGCTGGAGAAAAAGTCTTTCAAAGGCTTAATACCGCCCGGCAGCTGGATATATTTCCTTGAAACAATCCTGCTTATGGTGGATTCATGCACGCCTATTTCATCCGCCACTTCTTTTAAAGTCAGCGGTTTTAATCCCGTTTCTTCATTCTTCATATAATAATCCTGTATCTGCAGAATTTTTTCCACCACAGTCTTTATGGTTTTGTTTCTTTCATCCCACGAATTCTTAAGCGTTTTAAGGTTTTCCTCGTACTTTTTGGCAAAGGGCTTTGTTTCCTTGTTACTTTTATACAGTTCAAGCTGTTCTTTATTTACCACCAGCTGCGGAAATTCGCCAAAAATGTGCACGTGGTATTTCCCTTCTTCATCCTCGTCCACTATTATATCCGGTATTATATAGTTTTTTACATCACCGGAAAACTGATGCCCCGGATAAGGTGAAAGAAGCTTTATTTCCTCTTCCGCTTTTTTTATGTTTTCCTCGCTTGTTTTGTAGATTGACGCCAGTTTTTCAAACTGCTGCCTTGATAACAGTTCAAAGTTTTCTTCAATTATCTTGTATGCAAGTGAATCTTTCATTTTCTTTTCTTTAAGCTGCATCAGAAGGCTTTCTTTTACATTTCTTGCCCCTACGCCTGTCGGTTCAAACTTCTGAATTATCTGAATCGCGCAGGCTATTATTTCCGGGCTTAAGCCGGTCTCGCCGGCAATGCGGCTGTCTTCAATTTCAAGAAAACCTCTGTCATCTATCATGGATATCACATTAAAGACTGCCTGATAAATATCTTCTTCAAGATCCATCGTGTTTAACTGGCGGATAAGCACAGAATTAAGGTCTTTGTCCCGGTCGTCAGTAAGGCTGTCATACCTGTAGTCATTTACTTTACCGGCATCAGGATTGTATTCAGTTTCAGGCCGCTCCCGCCACCCCGAATCTTCAATTTCACCGGTAGAATTATCAATACTTTTTAAATCATTTACTTCAGCGTTTTTTTCTTTCCAGCCGGTATTTTCCTGTTCCCCAAATGTATTATCATAATTATTATAGTCTATCTCTTCCATGTTGGATTTTTCGCCGATTTTAACATCTTCTGTCTTGTTTTTTTCTATGGCGGTTGTTTCCGGATTTATGTCCTCTTTAAAAATGACATCGTCAAGTATGGGATTTTCCTGCAGCTCTTTATTAAGGATTTCCCTTAATTCCATGTATGAACCCTGAAGGACTTCCAGCCTTAGCCGCATTTCAGGCGTCAGCTTAAGCTGCTGCTTTAATTCATGGCTTAAATGCAGATGGTTGGATGGGCGCATCTATTTACCCCGGTCCTGCCGATTTATTAAGGTTATTTCCGTGCTGTCTTCCTTAAAGACGCGGCAGCAATAATCTTAACTGCATCAGCTGCTATAAAAGGAAGGATTCCCGCGGCAAGCGCGCCTTTTATTCCCATTCCATATACAAATGCAAGATGCGCTGCTCCCATTAAGTATATTATTGCCATACCCGCTGAAAACACAGCTGCCATTCCTGCAAAACCGTACTTTTCCATTGAAGGTTTCATAAGGCTCATGACAATTCCTGCCGCGATAAATCCGGCTAAATAACCGGCTGTCGGCCCTACAAGAGCCATGGCTCCTGTCAATCCGGCGGCAAACACAGGCGCACCGATGATTCCGGCAAGAATGTATATTGCCTGAGAAATTCCAAGTTCTTTAAGATTAAGGTAATATACCGCCATAAAAAGCGCAAATGTCTGAAGTGTAAAAGGCACCGGTGAGAAAGGCGTGTGTATTCTTATTAACGAAGACGCGAACATTACAAAAGAAAAGAACAATATCATTAAAATACTTTTTGTTGTACCGGATACAGCTATTTCTTTGTTTAAGACCGCTGAAATACTTTTCATTTTTCACCTCTGAATGATTATTTGATAGTAAAATTTTATATTACATGCGGTACAAAGTCAAGGTCTATTGCGGTTAAAACTGTCAAAAATTTATCTGTACACGTATACCTTATTAACATTCCTTATTACCCTTCCGGTATTTGCATCTTTATATGTTATTACCGCAAGATATATCCCCGCAGACACCCTGGCTCCGGATATTGTCTTCATATCCCATTCAAAACTCAGTGAATCCGGGCTGTAATTACGTATTATTTCCCCTTTAATATTGTATATTTTTACCTTTATCCATTCAGCATCCATAACTGTTCCGGTAAACCTGATATTATTCTTATCATAATATATATACAGAGCCAGAATTCCCGGCCCATTTTCAAGAATGACCGAGAATGTTTTTGTCAGTACATACTCATTTCCGCTGTTATCAACAGAAATGATTCTTGCAATATAATTACCTGTTGACGCCGAAATACCGTCTTTATCTTTTCCATCCCAAATTCCTATCAGCCTTCCTTTGCTTTCACGGAATTCAAGCAGTGAAGTGCCTTTATTTACAAAGGGATCCTGTGAGAGATAGCTTTGATGTACCGCTTCGTCATTTTCCTGTTCAATAAGCGTTGATACAAGCCTTCCGCTGCTGTCGTAGACTGTAATTTTCACTTTATAAGCAAGTATTATAACAGGGGTGACTGTAGGCGTAATACTGCACGTTGCCGTATATGATATTGCCGGAGTATTAGAAACTGTCGGTGTTGCAGTCTGTGTAACAGTAGCCGTTATTGTGCCCGTTACAGTAAGCGTATCAGCCGGAGTATCCGTTGATGACTGCGTAACCGTAAAGGTAACTGACGGCGTGGCTGTTTCAGTAACGGTCTGTGTTTCAGTTCCGGTTATTGTCTGTGTTGCCGTCTGAGTATCTGTTAAAGTCGGTAAGCCGGTATGTGTCTCTGTAATTGTTTCGGAAATTGTCTGTGTTGCCGTCTCTGTAGCAGTCCTGGTCATCGTCTCTGTTACTGTCTGAGTAGCTGTCTCAGTCATTGTTTCTGTAAGTGTCGGAGTAGCTGTCTGAGTACTTGTTTCCGTTGCAGTTTCAGTCATTGTCTCTGCTGCAGTTTCAGTAGTTGTCTGTGTGGCTGTTTCTGTAATAGTATCAGTTGCTGTCTGTGTTGTTGTTTCGGTTATAGTCTGTGTTGTTGTTTCGGTTATAGTCTCTGTTGTTGTTTGAGTTGTTGTTTGAGTTGTTGTTTGAGTTGTTGTCTCAGTCATTGTCTCGGTTACTGTCTGTGATGCTGTTTCTGTTGTAGTCTCAGTTACAGTTTCCGTACCTGTCTCTGTGACGGTCTCTGTTGCAGTTTCCGTGGCTGTCCGGGTTATTGTTTCTGTTGTGGTCTGCGTATTTGTCTCAGTCATTGTCTCGGTTACTGTCTGCGACGCTGTCTCGGTTACAGTTTCTGTGCCTGTTTCTGTAATGGTCTCTGTTACAGTTTCAGTAGCTGTCTGTGTGGCTGTCTCTGTTACAGACGCAGTGGTTGTTTCAGTAGCAGTCTCTGTCACAGTCGTAGTGGTTGTTTCTGTCATAGTCTCAGTAGTTGTCTGCGATACAGTTTCAGTTATCGTTTCGGTTGCCGTCTTAGTAGTTGTCTCTGTTACAGACGCAGTGGATGTTCCGGTAATAGTTTCCGTTACAGTCTGCGTGGCAGTTTCGGTCATTGTCTCTGTTGCTGTTTCCGTAACTGTCTCCGTTGCCGTCTGAGTAGTTGTCTCTGTCATTGTTTCAGTTGCTGTCTGTGTTGCGGTTTCTGTAGTAGTTTCAGTTATAGTTTCTGTTGCTGTCTGTGAGATTGTATCTGTTACAGTCTGCGTAGCAGTTTCTGTCATTGTCTCTGTTGCTGTTTCCGTAACTGTCTCTGTTGCCGTCCGAGTAGTTGTCTCTGTCATTGTCTCAGTTGCTGTCTGTGTGGTTGTCTCGGTTACAGACACAGTGGATGTTCCCGTAATAGTCTGTGTCACAGTCGGAGTGGCTGTTTCCGTCATAGTTTCAGTAGTTGTCTGTGATACCGTTTCAGTTATCGTTTCGGTTGCCGTCTTAGTAGTTGTCTCTGTCATTGTCTCGGTAACAGTATCCGTGGTTGTCTCGGTTATTGTTTCTGTTGCTGTCTGCGTATTTGTTTCAGTCATCGTCTCTGTTACTGTCTGTGATGCTGTTTCTGTTACCGTTTCTGTTGCCGTCTGAGTAGTTGTCTCTGTCATTGTCCCGGTTACAGTTTTTGTGGTTGTCTCGGTTATTGTTTCTGTTACAGATGCAGTGGATGTTTGTGTAATAGTCTCTGTCACAGTCGGAGTGGCTGTTTCTGTAATAGTCTCAGTTGCCGTCCGAGTAGTTGTTTCCGTCATAGTTTCAGTAGTTGTCTGTGATGCCGTTTCAGTTATCGTTTCGGTTGCCGTCTGTGTAGCTGTTTCTGTTATAGTCTCAGTTACAGTTTCCGTACCGGTCTCTGTTGCAGTTTCCGTAGTTGTTTCAGTCATAGTCTCTGTTGCGGTCTGCGTATTTGTCTCAGTCATTGTCCCGGTAACAGTTTCCGTGATTGTTTCGGTTATAGTCTCTGTAGCAGTTTGTGTATTCGTTTCAGTTATAGTTTCTGTTGCTGTCTGTGTGGTTGTCTCTGTTACAGATACAGTGGATGTTTCTGTAATAGTCTCTGTCACAGTCGGAGTGGTTGTTTCTGTCATAGTCTCAGTTGCCGTCCGAGTAGTTGTTTCC